>CADECN010000065.1 GCA_902825785.1 uncultured Hyphomicrobium sp.
CGCGCCGTCAAAAACCGTTTCGGCCCCACCGATGAAATCGGCGTCTTCGAAATGGTAACGGGTGGCCTACGCGAGGTCGCAAATCCCTCCGAGCTATTTCTGGGCGATCGCACGACAGCGAGTCCCGGGAGTGCGATTTTCGCAGGCATCGAGGGCACGCGTCCGCTACTCGTCGAAATACAGGCTCTCGTTGCGCCATCCGGTCTGGGCACCCCAAGGCGCGCCGTTGTCGGCTGGGACAGCAATCGCCTGGCGATGCTGCTTGCGGTGCTCGATGCCCGCTGCGGCGTGTCGTTTTCGGGCCACGATGTCTATCTGAATGTTGCGTGGGGTCTGAAGATAACGGAACCGGCAGCCGATCTCGCCGCCGCTGCCGCCCTGCTGTCGTCAATTTCAGGTGTTGCGTTGCCGCGTGACGCTGTCTACTTCGGCGAAGTGGCCCTTTCAGGCGCTGTTCGCGCCGCTCCCATGATGACGGCAAGGCTGAAGGAAGCGTCAAAACTCGGCTTCGCCTCCGCCCTGCTGCCGGAATCAGGGGAAGCCGATACCGCAGGGTCCAAGCTCACGCTCACCCGTATCGGCCATCTCAAGTCCCTTGCGGCACAGGCCCTGGCATGCGACTGAGAAACCGCCGCAAATGGGGCCGGCGCCGCTCGACGGGACACGAGTTTAATGAGGGACTTAGGCCATGATCGGCCCGTTCACTTACCTTGATATCGCACTGATCGCGGTCGCGTTCATCTCAGGCCTGCTCGCCATGTATCGCGGACTGGCACGCGAACTGCTGTCGATCCTGTCCTGGATCGCCGCTGGCGCGGTCGGCTACTGGATCTTCTCGACCAAAAGCGACCTGACGGGGGATATCGCCAGTCAGACGGGATTGCCGCCTCAGGTGGCAACCATCGTCGTCGCCCTCGTCGTCGCCCTGATCGTTTTAATCTTGGTGCACTTGGTAACCGCCCGCGTGTCGGACGCCATCCTCGACAGCCACGTAGGCATGATCGACCGCATCCTAGGATTTGCCTTCGGGGTCCTGCGCGGCTTTCTGCTGTTCGTCATTCCGTACATGGCCTACGAGGCCTTCATCACGCCGGACAAGGAAAAACAGCATCCTCTGGTCCGCGATGCCTATTTCCGCGACAGCGTCAGGGTTACGGGCGAGGCTATCCGTTCGGTCCTGCTACAGGTCCTGCCACCCATCTCGGCGCCTCCGGCTGACAGCCCTCCCACGGGAGAGCAACAAGGTTACATGATCGACGGTCATCTGGTCACGCTGGCTTCCGGCGGCGCACGGTACTATATGACAGCCGCGTGACGCGGCCCTGAGGCCCATTCCCGGGCCTCCGAACTGTTTCGTGACCCGGCGTATTTCGGGCGGTAACGGCGGCTCTTGCGCGGGAGATGGCAGCCATGACGCAGCTCGTTTCGCAGCACCCCGGTGGGCACCCCACCATTGATGGCTTGACGCTCACCCGTTACGACGACGACAGGCTCCGCGAGGAGTGCGGCGTCTTCGGCATCTTCGACCATCCCGATGCCGCAGCCATTACCGCGCTCGGGCTCCACGCGCTCCAGCACCGCGGCCAGGAAGCCTCTGGCATCGTCTCCTACGACGGCCGCAACTTCCATTCCGAGCGCCGCATGGGCCTCGTCGGCGACAACTTCTCCAAGGCTGACGTACTGGCCCGGCTCAGAGGCAGAATGGCCATCGGCCATAACCGCTACTCCACCACCGGCGACCCGTTGATCCGCAACGTCCAACCGCTCTTCTGCGATATCGACACCGGCGGCTTCGCCGTCGCCCATAACGGCAACTTGACGAACGCGCTCACGCTGCGCCGCGAACTGATTTCCTCCGGCGCTATCTGCCAATCGACGTCGGACACCGAAGTCATCCTGCATCTTCTCTCACGATCCAAGAAGCGCCGCGTTGTCGAACGCTTCGTCGATGCCATCCGGCAGGTCGAAGGCTCCTATGCCCTCGTTTGCTTGACCGATGACATGATGATCGGCGCACGAGATCCTGTCGGTATTCGCCCCCTCGTTCTCGGCCGCCTCGATAACTCCTACGTGCTTGCGTCTGAGACCTGCGCTCTCGACATGGTGGGCGCCGAATTCATTCGCGAGATCGAGAACGGCGAGGTCGTCGTCATCACCGACAGCGGCCTGGAAAGCCACCGCCCCTTTCCGCGCCGGCCGGCCAGGCCGTGCATCTTCGAATACATCTATTTCTCGCGCCCCGACTCCATCGTTGGCGGCCAGACCGTCTACCAGATCCGCAAACAGATGGGTTTCGAACTCGCGCGCGAAGCCCCGGCCGACGTCGATGTCATCGTCCCTATCCCGGATTCGGGCGTACCGGCGGCCATCGGCTTCAGCCAGCAGAGTGGCATCCCATTCGAACTTGGCATTATCCGCAACCACTACGTCGGCCGCACGTTCATCGAGCCGGAGCAGCGCATCCGCCAGCTCGGCGTAAAACTGAAGCACTCCGCCAACGCCAGTGTCATCCGCGGCAACCGCGTTCTCCTCGTCGACGACAGCGTCGTGCGTGGCACCACTTCCAAAAAGATCGTGCAACTGATCCGCGACGCCGGCGCCGTTGAAGTTCACCTGCGCATCTCTTCGCCGCCGATTACGCATCCGGATTTTTACGGCATCGATACCCCGCGCAAGAAGGACCTGCTCGCCGCCAATATGACCCTCGAGGAAATGCGGGAGTTCATGGGTGCCGACAGTCTGGCGTTCCTCTCCGTCGACGGTATCTATCGCTCGATCGGGCTGGAGGCCCGCGACAATCGCGCGCCGCAATTCACCGATCACTGTTTCACCGGCGACTATCCGACCGAACTCACCGACCAGAACGGCGATGGTGTTCCGCGTCAGTTGTCCCTTTTGGCCGAGGTCGGCTGACGTCGCCAAGCACGAGCGAACGAGTGAGCCCGGATGCCGGACGCCGCACCCTTAAAGGACCGCCTTGCACTGGTCACTGGCGCGTCACGCGGAATTGGACGAGCCGTGGCGCTGGGCTTGGCCAAGGCCGGAGCGCACGTCATCGCGACCGCGCGTTCCCTGCCTGGGCTGGAAAGCCTCGATGACGAGATCCAGTCCACCGGCGGACAGGCCACGCTGCTTCAGCTCGATTTGCGCAAGGGCGATCGCATCGATCAACTCGGACCGACGCTCTATCAGCGCTGGAAGCATCTCGACATTCTCGTCGCCAACGCCGGCATACTTGGTCCCTTGTCACCGCTTGGTCATACGACGGACGATGGCTTTCTGGCGACGATCGACGTGAATTTGACGGCGAACTGGCGGCTCATACGGACACTCGATCCGCTGCTCAAACGCTCCGATGCCGGCCGTGCCATTTTCGTTTCGTCGGGCGCATCGAGTGGCAAATACGCCTACTGGGGTCCGTATGCGGCCTCCAAAGCCGGACTAGAAGCGCTCGTCAAAAGCTGGGCTACGGAACTCGCGAGCACGAACGTGCGCGCCAATCTCATCAATCCTGGTGCGACGCGGACCGCCATGCGCGCGAAGGCTTTCCCCGGCGAAGATCCGATGACGCTCCCGCCGCCGGACGCACTCGTGCCGCTGTTTCTCGAACTGGCATCGCCCGCATGTACGCTCAACGGTACCGTCGTGAATTATCGCGATTGGGCCGCGGCATCGCATGGCGACAGTGTCGAGAGCGCATCCTCGCGCCCCGAGATCAATTGACCGCGACCGACGGTCAATCGAACGGAATGATCATGCCGTCGTAGGCCGGTTCGACACCCGCCGGCAGTTCGCGAGCCAAGGTCGCGTAGTCGAGTTCGCTCGTCATGTGGGTGAGTATTGTCCGCTTTGGCTTCAGCCGTTCGACCCAGTGCAGCACCTGGCGCACGCTGAAATGGCTCTCATGCGGCGTATAACGCAATGCGTCGACGATCCACACGTCGAGCCCCTCGAGAAGCGGTATCGAGTTCTCCGGAACGTCGTTGATGTCGGGTGAATACGCCAATCCGCGGACGCGAAACCCGAGCGTTGGAATTTCGCCATGCTGTTGCGGAATAGGCCGCGCCTCGATCGGCCCGCCCGGCCCCTTGATGGTAACGGGAGACACGCCATCCATCTCGATGCCATTCAGGATAGGGCGGTAGCTCGAACCGTCCGGCGTCTTGAAGCAATACGCGAAGCGCTCCTTCAGGCTCCTGCCTGTGGCGGCATCGAAATAAACATCGACGCGCCGCTTCATCGCGAATGCCACCATGCGCAAGTCGTCGATACCGTGCGTGTGGTCGGCGTGGTCGTGGGTATAAAGAACGCCGTCAAGCGCCGTGAGACGCGTCGCAAGGATCTGGGCGCGGAAATCGGGCGACGTGTCGATCAACACTGCTGTCTGGCCGCCCGAACTTTTTCGTTCAACCAACGCAGAGCAGCGCAGGCGTCGGTTCTTGGGATTTTCCGGATCGCAAGCGCCCCAGGTCATGCCGACACGCGGAACGCCGCCCGATGACCCGCAACCCAGGATCGTGAACCTGTAGCTGCTCATGCGGCTGCAGGCCCCGCCGACGCAGGCCGCCGGGCCTTGCCGTAAAGACGAAAGAAATTGTCCGTCGTCGCACGCGCGAAGTCCGCCTCGCTAACGCCTTTCACGCGCGCAAGCGCGGCGGCCGTGTGAGCCACATAAGCCGGCTCATTGCGCTTTCCCCGAAATGGGTCGGGCGCCAGGAAAGGCGCATCTGTCTCGACCAAAATGCGATCGAGCGGCACATCGCGCGCGATCTCGCGCAGCGCATCCGACTTCTTGAACGTGATAACGCCCGAGAAAGAAACATAGAGCCCCATGTCCAGCGCACGCATGGCAAGCTCACGGCCACCGGTGAAACAGTGCAGCACGGCGGGGAAGGCACCGTTGCGATGCTCGTCCGTGAGGATCGCGATCGTATCGTCGTCCGCGTCGCGCGTATGGATTTCGAGCGGCAGCCCGGTCTCGCGCGCGGCAACGATGTGACGGCGAAAACCGCTGGCCTGGTTTTCGGGAGTCGAGTGTTTGTAATAATAATCGAGCCCCGCCTCGCCGACCGCGACGACTTTCGGGTGTTGCGTCAGCGCGACGATGTCCTCGACCGAAAAATCGCGCTCTTCATCCGCGTTATGCGGATGTGTGCCCGCCGAGCAGTACACGTCGTCGTAACGCTCAACGATCGCCTTCAGTTTGTCGAACTGGCGCATCCGCGTCGAAATCGTAACGAGCGTACCGACGCCGGACGCGTGCGCCCGCGCCACAACCGCGTCGAGTTCGCAAGAAAAGTCCGGGAAATCGAGATGGCAGTGATGATCGACCAGCATGACAGGTTGTAGAGCCGTTGCGGTGCCCTAAGGCAAGCCGCCCAGTTGCCGCGCACCCGCGCGATCACGCCGCGCCGGGTTCCACATAGCGCGGAAACACGCCTTGTGGCTCTCCGATTGTGGTTCCGGACACCAAGCGACCGGCTTGTCCGTTTGCCGCAAACTTTCGATCCGTTTCACCGACCGAGAGCTGATCGAGCAGCTTTCCACACAGCTCCGGCATGACGGGCAACGCCAGGATGGCGCACTGCCGAACACACTCCGCCGTCACATAGAGAATTGTCTCCATGCGCTTCGGGTCCGTCTTCTTTTTTGCCCACGGTTCCTGCGCCGCGAAGTATCGATTGGCTTCCCCAATAACACCCCAGACGGCATCGAGATAACGCGTGACGGCCTGGCGATCCATCGCCGCGCGCGCTTCGGCGTAAAGGCCGTCTGTCGCCGCTAGGATGGCGTTGTCCTCGGCGCTGAATTCGCCAGGTTCGGGAATTGCGCCACCGCAGTTCTTGAAGATCATCGACAGCGAACGCTGGGCGAGATTGCCAAGGTTGTTGGCAAGATCGGCGTTGATGCGATTGGCGATGGCTTCCGGCGAATAGTTCCCATCCTGCCCGAACATTACCTCGCGCAGGAAAAAGTAGCGCACCTGATCGCGGCCATAGGCGCGCACCAGATCGAACGGATCGACGACGTTGCCGACCGATTTTGACATCTTCTCGCCCTTGCTGAGCACAAACCCGTGCGAGAAGATGCGCTTGGGAAGCGCGATGCCGGCCGACATCAAGAATGCTGGCCAGTAGACTGCGTGGAAACGCGTAATATCCTTACCGATGACATGCACATCCGCCGGCCAATAGTGCCAGCGCGCCGATGTCTCATCTGGAAAACCCGCGGCGGTGAGGTAGTTGGTCAGCGCATCAACCCACACGTACATGACGTGCTTGGCGCCGCTTGAAGCCCCGCCCGGCACCGGGATTCCCCAGTCGAGCGTAGTGCGAGAGATCGAAAGGTCTTCAAGACCGCCTTTGACGAAGCTCACGACCTCGTTGCGCCGCTCGGGCGGCAGAATGAAATCGGGCTGTGCTTCGTAGAGATCGAGCAGCTTTTTCTCATAGGCCGAAAGCTTGAAGAAATAGGTCTCTTCCTCGGTCCACTCGACCGGCGTGCCTTGCGGGCCGACGCGCACGCCATCATCGCCCACCGTCGTCTCGCTCTCGGCGTAGAACGCCTCGTCGCGAACCGAATACCAGCCGGCATACGCCTTCAGGAAAATGTCGCCCGCCGCTTCCATCCGCCGCCAGATCTCTTCCGACGCCCGGTAGTGCCGCGCTTCCGTCGTGCGAATGAAGTCGTCGTTGGAAAGTCCGAGCGCTTCCGCCATCTCCCGGAAACGCGCGGAATTACGGTCCGCCAATTCGCGCGGGCTCAACGCCTCCTTCGCCGCCGTCTGCTTCATCTTCAGGCCATGCTCGTCGGTTCCGGTCAGGAACAGCACGTCCTTGCCGTCGAGCCGCTCAAAACGCGCGATCACATCCGTGGCGATCGCCTCATAGGCGTGGCCGATGTGCGGCACGCCATTGGGGTAGGAAATGGCGGTCGTGATATAGAACTTCTCGCCCAACGTCTGGGGTATCCTCTTGTTTTCCGGAAAGCGGCGCGACCGACCGTCAGGACCGGCTGGCCGCCTCGAGACGCGCGAAGCTCGCAACGATAAGCGCGCGGCGGTCGAGATTGAGAGATTGAACGTCGGCCTTTTCGCGGCCGAGTGTTTCCCACAGCTCCGCGAAGGTGGCAAGGCGTCCCCCGCCGATCAGCTTTTCCGCCAGCGCCAGATCCCGCGCCGCCCCCTCCTTTCGCGCCGCCGACCGGATAAGCCGAGCCAGCGTTTCATCCAGAAGCTCGAAAAAGAGCTGGTATTTCTGCTCCTGCGCCGCGCCCTGAAGCTCATCCCCAAGCGCATGGACCGCGCGCGTATCGAGCCGCGGCAAACCTTCCAGAATGGCGTCGATCCGGCCCTGCAGGGCGAGCCCGCCGTTCTCGATAAGGGCCAGCGCGCGCCGCACGCTGCCCGACGACGCGACAGCCAGCTTCTGCCAGTCGAGATCAGCCGGTGCCGTCTTGCCGACGGCGTCCATGGCCTGCCTGACAGCTCGAACAAGTTCCGGTTCGGCCAACGGCTGCAACGCAAGCGTGCGCGTGCGCGAGCGGATCGTCGGCAGCAGTCGCCCCGGCGTAGATGTGACGATGAGGAAGATGGTGCGTGGCGGCGGCTCCTCGAGCGACTTAAGCAAAGCGTTTGCCGCGTTGGCGTTCATCTCTTCGGCGCTATCGACAATGACAACGCGCCGGCTGCCTTCTTCCGCACTCAGCGCCAGAAACGACTTCAGACGGCGGACATCATCGACGGCAATGGAAGCCGCGAACCGTTTGGCCTTTTGGTCCCAGGCACGCCGAATGACAAGCAAGCCGGGATGGGAAAGTGACGCGACCTGGCGCGCCGCTTGCGAACCGGCATCGACGTCAAGGGCGCCACCGAACATGTCGCGCTCATCTGCGCGCGCAAGCGCTGCGCGCGCCACACGATAGGCGAAGGTAGCCTTGCCGATGCCGGCTGGTCCGCTCAGCAGCCACGCGTGATGCATGCGCCCCGACCCCAGCGCATCGGCGATCTCCGCTTCAGGCTGGGCATGTCCTATAAGCCGAATGGTATCGCGCGGATGAGCGAAGCCTTCCAGCCGGTCGGCTTCCGGCAGGGCTTCGACCTCGGCGGCGACAACGCCGCGCGCCATCAGGAGACCTCCGCCAGCAGGTGCGCCTTCACGGCTTGCCACACCGCTGTTTCGACGCTCGCGACCGGCAGGTGGCCATCGATAAGGACGCAGCGCTCGGAGTTCCGTTCGGCAATTTCTAGAAAGCCCTGCCGCAGCAGTTCGTGCGTCTCGATCCGCTGCGCGTCGTAGCGCGACAGTGTTCCGCGCGTTTCCGCCCGCGCCATGCCTTCATCCGCTGGCAGGTCCAGGATGAGTGTAAGGTTCGGATAGTCGGGGGCAACGGTATAGCGCTCCAGCATCGTGATGAACTCAGGTTCAAGGCCATAAAGCTTGCCCTGGTAAACCCGCGTTGAATCGATGAAGCGGTCCGAGATGACCCAGGTGCCCTCGTCGAGCGCGGGTCGAATGACAGCGGTCATGTGCTCCGCACGAGCGGCAGCAAAAAGCAGAAGTTCCGTCACGGGGTCCTGTGGCCGGTCCTTCAGGATCAGCGCGCGCACGTCCTCGCCGACAGGTGTGCCGCCGGGTTCGCGCGTGACGATGGTTGGAATTCCGATACCTTCCAGACGCTCGGCGAGATGCTTGGCTTGCGTCGACTTTCCCGCACCCTCACCGCCTTCGAACGTAATAAACTTGCCACGTTGCATAATCAAAGATCCGAACGCCTGCTGCCCACGGCAATCTAGAGCGCCAGGCGTCTAAGCGCCATGAGAACAAGCGTATCGAGCCCCTTACGAATCGTACCCGCTTCACCGACATCTTCGGTCGCGTACAACGGAATTTCGGCCGAACTGCTGGACGTACTCATAACCTTCAGCGTCGCGACCTGATCGCCGCGTGCAACCGGCGGCTTCAGGGGTGCCTTATAGACGATTTCGGCCGACAACCTCTGGTTCGCCGGATATTTCGGCAGCGTGAACATGGCATCGCCTTTGGTCGCCAGCGGCACATACATCTGCGTCCCGCCCCAGACCCGCGCGTGTCCGACGACCTCGCCATCATCGTAAATTTTCACGGTGCTGAGCGACTTGAAGCCCCAATCGAGAATCCGGGCCGCCTCGCTCTTGCGCTCGTCCGCCGTGGCAAGCCCGCCGACGACAACGATCAGCCGCCGCCCCTCCTGCACCGCTGAGCCGACAAGGCCAAAGCCCGCCTCTTTCGTATGGCCGGTTTTCAAGCCATCGGCGCCGATTGAGAGAAACAGCAGAGGATTTCGATTGAAGAACTTGTGCTTGCGGTAGGCGAATTCCTTCTGTCCGAAAATCGGATAGAACTCGGGATAAGTGTCGATGATGTATTTGGCGAGCAGTGCAAGCTCGCGCACCGTCATTAAATGCTGCGGATCGCTCAAACCGGTCGAATTCCGGAACGTCGATTGCGCAAGCCCGATCCGGCGCGCTTCCTCCGTCATCAACTTTGCAAACGCCGTTTCGCTTCCCGCCAGCTTTTCAGCGATGGCCATGCACGCGTCGTTGCCCGATTGCACGATGATGCCTTGGATAAGCTCTTCAACGGTCGCGGTTGTGTTGACCGGCACCATCATGGCTGACGTACCGGACGGCGCGCCGCCCTTGCGCCAGGCATTCACACTCATCGTGACGTCATCAGTGGTCTTGATCTTGCCATCGCGAATGGCCTTGAACAACACGGCAAGCGTCATCAGCTTGCTCATGCTTGCCGGTGCCGCGAGCTCGTCGGCGGACTTCTGGAAGTAAATGGCACCGGTGCCAGCGTCCATCAGAATGGCGCGCGGTGCTTTGGTTGCCAATCCGCCCGTGCTACCCGATTGTGCCCACGCCGGAGTTATGGCCGCCATGAGCACCAAGAGAGCCGCGACGAACGCGCGGGCTCCGACCGACTCCATATCACCTCCCGCAAGCTCGCCACGGCGGTCTTTACGCCGCCTTTCGTATCTCACTAGCGTGAATATCGGTGCCTGCAGGTCGCGGGTCAATGCGCGCAGTTATTGACCGACAACAACGGCGTCTTTCACACCGCGCTCGACAGCCGCGCGCGCAACCGTTTCGGCGTCATCCTTGGAAAGCGGACCAAGGCGCACGCGGTAGAACTGATCTCCCGAAGGCATCGTCAGAGGTTGCACCTCGATGCGGCCGAGGCCGTCAAGTTGAACATGCCGCGCCTCCGCACTTACACGGTCCCGGAAATAGCCGGCCTGCACCCATACGTGTTGATCCGTTTTCGCGCTCGGCGGCCCTCCCAGATATGAAGGCGTTGGCCGCCCCGCGAGTTGCGCGCGATAATTGCGCGGCGACCACGCGGACTCTGGAGCAAATCCCGCACCGCTGTTATCGGCGACTGAAAGCGGCGCGCGCTGTGGCGGCGCGCTGGCGAAAACCGAACCACGCGGGCTGTTCTGCTGCTCGGCCAGAAAGCGCCGCTCATACTTGTCGTCGCCGTTGAGCGGCGCGCGACCCGCATAGCGCACACGCACCCGCGCCTTGCCGCGTTCAACGTAGCCCAGCGCCCGCGCGGACGCGTGCGAGAGGTCGATGATCCGGTCGCCGACGTACGGGCCGCGATCGTTCACGCGCACCAGCACCGTGCGGCCATTCTCCAAATTCGTCACATAGGCATAGCTCGGAAGTGGCAGCGTGGGATGCGCGGCCGTCAGCGACGCGAGATCGAAAATCTCGCCATTGGCCGTGTGGCGGCCGTGAAAGTCCGCCCCGTACCATGAGGCCAGCCCCACGCGGTCATAGTTCCGGTCCTCGCGCGGCACATACCAACGCCCGGCAACTTTATAGGGCGAACCAAGCTTGAAATGGCCGCCGCCCTTTGGGATGCGGTCGTTTAGTCCGGCAACCCGCCGACTTGTACTTACGCCGTACTCGTCTTCGCTGAAGGCAGGCCTCGAGATGCTCGCAGATGGCCTGGAGGGCGTATCGCCCGATTGCGAGCAGGCGGTAAGAAGAGCGCACGCGCTGACGGCAAGCAACGGCCGCGGCGCCGTATTCCGCAATAGGCCTCGATACATACGCAAACCCGAAGTGAGAGACGCAACATAACGCGACTTTCCCCTTCGCCCGCGCCCCGCTGGATTGTCAGAAGAGCTTGGCCGAAGCGTGCCTGAAAGATGTCAAACTAGGCTTAGCGGGACGTTAACGAGGCGTTACCCTTGAGACGGCAGCCAGAAGCGTATAGGAGGCTCGTTCCGGCCGCGCGCCGCGCGGGATCTGAGGAAGGGTGGCCGAGTGGTTTAAGGCACCGGTCTTGAAAACCGGCGTAGGCGCAAGTCTACCGTGGGTTCGAATCCCACCCCTTCCGCCAAAAAACGCCATAACATATTGAAAAATAACAATAATTTCTATGACGTTTGTCGATGCCCTCAACGCGCCCCACAACGATTTTTAGCGCGTTGATTGCGTTGCGATTTTGCCGCTCCTAGCCTGCAATCGCTCCGACCGCACGCTGTTTTCGCCGCCCGCTTTGGTTCTCGCGCCGTTCCCGGATCAATCGCTCGGTACGCGCTGCACTCTCACTATAGAACGCGTCCATTTCCTTCTTCAGTGACGGCTCCAACGTCGCCATCGCGCACCACGTCAAATCAACGAACGCACTTTCGAGTGTGAAGCTATCGTCAGCATCCACCCATTCCCAACCCGACATGCAATGGCAGCGTTGGTAAGCGATCATCGCCTTAGCCGCGAGGGTGTGGGTGCAGACGTGTCCGAATTCTTTGACTACCTTCGACAAGCGATCAATTTCATTCCCCCACTGCATTCTCTTGGTCTGATCGTCCCAGTCTTCGATGTAGCTCCGGAGCACGGAGCGCACGCGCCAACGCAAAGTCTCTGCTTCGCCCTCGAAAAGCCTGTCCTGCTCCTGCCGCTTCACCATCGCGCGATGCTCGGCAGCCCATGCCTCGTAGTTCTTTTCCATATCTTTCCCTCTTGTTTTCTCCGTTGCCTTCACACGTCACCGAACGCACAACGCAACCAGAATTGCGATCGCGACGGCCTGAACAAGCATCGCCCTGAAAATCGCAGCCTTGAGTTCTCTCAGCTTGGTATCGAGCACGGCCGTCATGGTCTCGCTCATCGTCAGACTCTCCTTGGCCTAGCCAGCTAGCTTCAATTGATCGCGGATGCGCGCGCCAACAATATGCGGACGCCCTTCGACCTGGGCAACCTCGACCCCGGCGCGGCCGAAAAGCTCGAGCAGTGCCTTGCCGATCTCGCGCGGCGCGAACGGTTGCCAGCCCTTGGCCCTGCACCACTCGACGTAAGCGCCGTGAAGCGCAGCGACCGGCGTGCTGCCTTCCGACGGTGCGAGGACCTCGACGCCGAACCGGGCGGCATGATCGCGCGGCGTCACTGCGACTGCCTCGATCGTTTGCGGCTGCTCGGCGCTCGCGGCAACCGGTGATTCCGGCCGCATCTTGACGCCAAGCGCGATCAGGGCGCTCGCCGGAAGATTGATCGCGAGCGAGAGCGCCAAGGCTTCCACGACGTCAAGGAGCCATTCGGGGATGCCAGAGTGCTCGGCCAAGGGCGATGCGCTCTGCGGCGGCTTCAAAGCCGCGACGGCGGCCTTCGCGTTCGCGAGCCGCTGGGCGCCCGCAGCGGCTTGCTGACGCTCTCGCTCGGCAAACTCGTCGCGCGCTGCATCGGCTTCGCGCTGGGCGGCATCGACGGCCGCCTGCAGCAGCATCCGGCAGTTCTCCCGGCAGCCCTTTTCAGCCGCCTTCTCTGCAACCGTCCGCTCCGCCGTCGCCTTGGCTGCGGTCGCGGCCTCCAAGCGTGCGCGGGAGGGCGGTTCGAACTTCGCCGTTTCAGCTGCTGCCAGCTCTGCGATTGCGG
Source organism: uncultured Hyphomicrobium sp. (assembly GCA_902825785.1). Lineage (GTDB taxonomy): Bacteria > Pseudomonadota > Alphaproteobacteria > Rhizobiales > Hyphomicrobiaceae > Hyphomicrobium_B. Next base: position 12,929 of record CADECN010000065.1, read on the forward strand.
CCTTGCGCTTCTCTTCCTCGGCAACGAGCGGTGCACGCTGAGCCTCACGCGCGGCCGTCACGCGCTGGGCGGTCTGGATCATTGCGCCGATCTCACCGGCGAACATGCCGATGCCGATGACGATGGCTAGCCCAACATGGCGGCTAGCCAGAGCATAGCCAACAGCAGCCGCCCCGACCGCGAGCACGGCACCCATGGCGATCAGTCCCGGCGCGACGGGCGCGGACAACCCGCCGGCAGCGCCGACCGCCATCATGGTCGATGCGCCAAGCGCGATCAGGCCGGCAACGATGAACACGTAGCGCATCATTCGCCACCCTCGGAGTAGCCCTTTTTCTTGGCGAGTAACGCGAGCGCCTCTTCGAACATCTCCGCGACGGATACCTTCATGTGATCCGCCAGGCCCACGGCCAATGCCTTGCAGTCGGCCGACGTGCGGAAGTTGACCTGCACCGGCCGCGCGCGACCGAGGCGTGCGTGCTGCTTCTCGGTCATGGCGGCCGTTCGCTCGGACTTAATGCGCTTGGTCGGCGTCGCATTGCTCGCGAATTTGGCAGCGAACATGCTCACGAATTCGGCCTTGTCTTCTTCCATGGACATCACGCGCCCCCTTTCTTGCGCGCCCGTGCGGCTTTCAACGTTGCGGATTTGATCTCGCGCCAAAGCGCGTCGACCTCGCCGGCAGCGGAAGTATCCTTCTCCGCTCCGGTCTTGCCCGTGGTCATTGCGGTGACAAATGATGTTCGCAGCGTAATGTTGGTGTCGGCAATGGGGACATCGTGCGCGACCAACATCGATCGCGCCGCCTCCATAAGCTTGTCGCGAGCGCCGCCCTTGCAGGCATTGAGCACGACCAGGTAGGGCACGCCGGCATCCTGACAGAGCTTCACCGCGTCCTGCGAAGCCAGCAGGTCGAGCCCGCTGGCGCGCATCGGCACGACGACGAATGTGCTGACGCCGATCGCATCCTCGGTGACGATGAGCGAGCCGGGCGGACCGTCGAGGAAGACCCAATCCCAGCCGTCAAGCTCAAGCGCTTCAACGGCGTCCGAGGCGCGATCCGCACCCTTGAACAGCGTCGGGTTGTCCGGCGATCCCCGACGCCCCCACCATTCGGCCACGCTACGTTGCGGGTCCAAGTCAACAATGCAGACGCGCTTGCTGTCCTGCGAGGCTCGCACGGCAACGGCTGCACACAGGGTTGATTTCCCAACGCCGCCCTTCGAGTTCAAGAATCCGATAATGTACATGGATAGCCCTCCGATTGAGCTAGCCTGACAGAAACGCTAGCCACACACAAGTGGCTAGCCACTATTATTTGGCTAG
>CADECN010000066.1 GCA_902825785.1 uncultured Hyphomicrobium sp.
CCGCAGATGATGACCGCCGCAACTTTCAAGCTGAAGTTGTTCACGCGTTTCCTCTCGATTGGGTCGATGTTTTTTTGTCCGGCAGGCAGGCAAATTTGCCATGACGCAGGCTGATCTTCTTCCCGCATTCGGGGATACATTCCCCTAAAGCACTATAGGCGATACATGCGCTCGTTTTCCACGGTCAAGTTACAAGGCCGTCGGCGTCAAATCGCGCACCCCCTTCGACGCTGTGCGTTCGCAGTCCGTAGAGATTTTCGGCGGTTTTTTGCGAAAAAGGCCGGCGCGGGTGTCCGCGCCGGCCAATCGGTATCTACGATCTCAGCTCTGCCTTAGGGGAGCGAGAAGACCGTGAGCGAGCCACCAAGGTTCGTGTACTGACGGAGGCCAGCGTAGCCACCGACCGCACCCAGACCATCGGTCGGGTTCGTCAAGCCAGCGGCGAGACCGATACCGGCCCAGCCACCAACGCCCGAGAACACTGCAACGTACTGCTTACCGCCGTGCGAGTAAGTCATAGCGTTGCCGATGATGCCCGACGGCGTCTTGAACTTGAAGAGCTCCTTGCCATCCTTCTGGTCGACGGCCTTGAAGTAGCCTTCGAGCGTGCCGTAGAAGGCAACGCCACCAGCGGTGGTCAGAGCGCCCGACCAGACCGAGAACTGCTCAGGCTTCGACCAGACGATCTTGCCTTTGCCAGCGTCCCAGGCGAGGAAGTTGCCCATGCCGCCGTGAGAGTTCGGAGCCGGGAACATGGACAGCGTGGCGCCGACGTAGGGCTGACCAGCCGTGTACGAAACCTTGAAGGGCTCGTAGTCCATGCACACGTGGTTGGACGGAACGTAGAAGAGGCCCGTCAACGGCGAGAACGAGACCGGCTGCTGGTCCTTGGAGCCGAGAGCCGCAGGGCAGATGCCCTTCGAGTTCACGTCCTGACCATTCAAGAAGGTCGAGTACTTCGCCACAACCTGCGGACGCCCGTACTTCGGATCCTTCGGATCCATCACGACGTGCGTCGCCCAGTTGACGACCGGGTCATACTTCTCAGCTACGAGCAGCTCGCCCGTGACGCGGTCCTGGGTATAACCAAAACCGTTACGGTCGAAGTGCACGACTGCTTTGCGCTTCTCGCCGCCGACATCGATGTCAGCCAGAACCGGCTCGTTGATGCCGTCGTAGTCCCACTCGTCGAACGGCGTCATCTGGTAGGCCCACTTCGCGATGCCGGTGTCGACATCACGGGCAAACTTCGTCATCGACCACTTCTGGTCGATCTGCTTGCCATCGGGTCCTGCGCGCTGAGCCGGGTTCCAAGTCGAGGGGTTACCCGTTCCGTAGTAGATCAGGTTGAGTTCTGGATCGAAGGCCATATAGCCCCAGATCGAGCCGCCGCCGATCTTCCACTGGTCGCCGTTCCAGGTCTTCAGAGACGAGTCCTTGCCGACCGGCTTGCCGAGCGACATGGTCTTCTCAGGATCGACGAGGATGTCGGAGTCCGGACCCATCGAGTAGGCGCGCCAGACGCGCTTGCCCGAGTTGATGTCATAAGCGGTGAGGAAGCAGCGAACGCCGAATTCAGCGCCCGAAACACCGATGATGACCTTGTCCTTCGTCACGAGCGGAGAACCGGTACCGGTTTCGCCCTTCTTCGGGTCGGCGTTGACGACCTTCCAGAGCTCCTTGCCGGTCTTCGCGTCGAGCGCGACGAGCGACGTGTCAGCCTGGTGAAGGAAGATCTTTCCGTCAGCATACTGCACGCCACGGTTGACCGTGTCGCAGCACATGACAGGAATAACCGACGGATCCTGCTTCGGCTCGTACTTCCAGATGATCTTGTTCTCGTCTGCAAGGTTCAGAGCGAACACGATGTTCGGGAACGCCGAGTGGAGATACATCGTATCACCAACCACGAGCGGTCCGCCTTCGTGACCACGAAGAACGCCCGTCGAGAACGTCCAAGCCACTTTCAGCTGTCCAACGTTTTCGGTCGTGATCTGGTCGAGCGTCGAGTAACGAGTTCCGGCGTAGTTGCCGGACTGCACGCACCAGTTATTTGCATCTGCCGAGCACTTCTCAACGCTCTCGTTCGCCGAAGCCGGCGAGAAGAACGCTGCCGAAGCCAGCAAACCACATGCGAATGCACTTTTGCGCATTGCGCTTCCTCCATTTTGAGAAAAAGTCTTGCCACGCTTGCAAGTTGTTCATGTGGACTGCGAAATGCCCCAGCCTTCGATTTCAGGTCTCGCGGATTTTTCCGTCTTTCCTGCCTGGATGGAGTGAGCACTTCACGAAACCGTGTAGAGCTCAACAGTCCTCGTGAACCGGCGGCATGTAGACACTTTTTTTTTACATTCGCAACACAGTCGCGGGCAGACTTTCTACTCCGAGAAAATAGGACAATAGTTCTGACCCAAAAAACCCCCACATTCACGGGACATTTTTGCGCTGCCGCATGAATGCTGCAGTGCACGTCTAGTTGCGACAGGTTGTTCACTTTGCCTGTTCAATTCACGCACAGATCGCAAGTTCGTGATCGAACAGATGCGATCGACACCCTATGGGCTATGTTCCCGCAGCACAAAGGGAAGCCGCTCCATGGAATGGCGCAAATCTCCACTCCCAGCGCTTCGGCGGCGGGCATTTCTGGCAGGTATCGGCGCAGCGACGTTACCGGCGCTGCCACTTTTGCGCGGTATGGCGGGTGCGACTGAAGTCGCAACAATCGGACTTTCGGAAGTCGCGCCGGGCGTTTTCGTCCACGGCGGTCAAATCTCGCTCGCAACCGCCGGAAATCATGGAGATATCTGCAATCAGGGCGTCGTGGTCGGGAACACCGCGGTGGCGGTGGTCGACAGCAGCGGATCGAGGGTGGCCGGGGACGTCCTGAAAGCCGCCGTCGCGCGCATCACCGACACGCCGATCCGCTATGTGATCAACACGCACATGCACCCGGACCATGTGCTCGGAAACGCCGCTTTCGAGGCTGACGGGGTTGCCTTCGTCGGGCACCACAAATTGGCGCGGGCGCTCGCGGCACGCGCCGAGAGCTACCTCAGGCGCGCGAAAGAGACGCTCGGCGACGGCTTTCAGGGGACGCGCATCGTCCTGCCGACCCAGAGCATCGCGGAGACGACGACGATCGACCTCGGTGGACGCACGCTGACGCTGACGCCGCGGCCCACCGCCCATACCGACAACGATCTCACTGTGCTCGACTCCGCGACCGGAACGCTGTTCGCCGGCGATCTTCTGTTCTCGGAGCACATCCCGACAATCGACGGTTCCATCCTGGGCTGGCTGAAACTCATTGATGTCTTGAAAGCCGAGCCCGCACAAAGGGTGGTTCCTGGTCACGGGCCTGCGTCGATGACCTGGCCCGACGCGCTTGCCGACGAACAGCGCTATTTCGAAACGTTGGCAACAGAGGTGCGCGCCATGATCAAAGACAACAAAACCATGTCGGAAGCCGTCGCGACGGTCGGACAATCCGAAAAGGACAAATGGCAGCTTTTCGCCGACTATCACGCGCGCAACATCACGGCGGCGTTTGCGGAACTCGAGTGGGAATAAAAAAGGGCGCCGCGAGGCGCCCTTACTTCATAGCGTATCGCAATCACGTCAGAAGCAGCGCAGTTCACCTTCGACCTGCGCACGCTTCAGGTCTTTGACTTTTTCCTGCATTTGCGGCGAGTTCATCACCTGCACGTTGTCGCCGCCTCGCATTCCGATCGAGATGATCGTTTCGGCTTCCTCGTACTGCGCCCAAGGCAGCACAGCCGCGATTTCATCGATCGAACAGGAGCACTTTTCCAGGACCTCTCGCGTCTGGCCGTTGACCTGCATGCAGGCGAAGACGTAGTCCGCGCGCGCCGCCGTCGGATAGTCGTTGGTCGGTAATTCCGCCGCAACAAGCAAACCCGATGAGGCAGCCAGGCCCGCGAGCGCGAGTGCCGCCGGGCGCAGGGTGCGCGATCTCATTGCACACCTCCGACGCCGTTCAGCGTCGTCACTTCCTCCAGCGAGGGCACGTCCTTCTGGCTGTTCGGGAATTTGGAAATCATCTGGGCCAGATAGCCCGGAATCTTTTCGGACGTGGTGATGGTGAAGGTTGCTCCTTCAAAGCCACGCATCTTGGAGCGCGCCGGGTCGTTGACGTAGGGGGAGACGGTTATGCGATAGCCCGGTACCTTTTCGCCCTTGAAGTCGATGGTCACGGCGTCGACCTTGGCGCTGTCGCCGAGGTTCTTGCTGAACATGTTCTTCAGGTAGACGCGGTCGCCGCCGGCGAGCTCGCGAAAGTGCGCGACGGCATTGTCGAGATAGACAATCAGCATTGGATTGCCATCCATGTCGGTGATGCGCTGCGGCTCGCGTGCGTACTCACCGGTATAGACTTGGACCACGACGTTTTTCTTGCCCGCTGCGGCCCCCTCACCCTCGATCTTGACCGTAATGTCGTCGGAGAAGGCCTTGCCCAGAACCTTTTCGTCAGACGGCTTACGATCGAAGCGGTAAACGAGATCGGTGCCCGGAGTGAGCGGCGCGATGTGGGGCGTCTCGAACAGGATATTGGCGGCTTTTGGCGGTTCAGCCGCGCCAGCCAGGGCCGACGAACCGGCCATGAATACTGCGGCGATCACGCCAAGCGTGACGAAATTGGACATTGCGAGCGATCCTCCAGATCGGTTCGTGTTTTGGGCGGCTATGTAGCGAGTGCGACCTCGCTTGAACAGGGCCGTCGCACGCCGGCAGGCAGGCGCGGTCTGGGTGCAGCCACTGCAAAGATGGTTCAAACCGAACGGGGCTGGAACTTAAAACCATGTAACGTGACGTGGACTCATCGCAAAAAACGGCCGAATGCACGCGGGCCAGAGCCAACCTTGGCGCGTGCGGTAACCTTGAAGCTGGTGCCGTCGATCCGCAGCAAAACGTCGTCGCCCCAGCATGCAACCATCACGTCGCCTGAGGCCGTCTCCTCAATACCCTCGGGGTGATCGCAGGCGTCGATCGACTTGAGTGCAGCAAGCGTCGCCGTATCGAAGACGGTAACGGTGCCCGAGTATTGATCGGTCACAAAAGCCTTACCGGCCGTGAGCGCAAGGGCATACGGGCGACGGCCAACCTTCACGCTGCCCGGTAGCGGCGAGCGCTGCGCAATATCAATGACGGTGATGTCGTCACTTGCGACGTTGGCGGTGTAGGCGCGCTTGCCCGCCTCGTCGATGGTGATGCCGAACGGGCGCGCGCCGGTTGGCACGGTAGCCACGACCTTACGCGTCGCCAGGTCTATGAACGACACTTGGTTGCTGTCGCGGTCGGCCGACAGAAGAAGCGCGCCGTCGGGCGTAACGGCAAGCCCGGAGGGCGACTGGCCGACGGCGATCTCGCCGACAGCGGTCATGGCCGCGGCGTCGACCACCACAATTTTGTGCTGATACCAGTCTGCGACGTAGACCTCCGGCTTGGAGGGATGGGCCGCGATTCCGAGCGGACCGCCGCCGAGCTTCAGACGGCGGAGCACTTCGCGCTTGCCGGCGTCGACTTCGATTAGCTCGCGGCCATCGGGCGCGGTCACGTAGGCGCGGCTCTTGTCGGGTGAAAGCGCGATGCCAGCCGGCTTGCCGCCAATGGCAATGCGCGCGACCTCCTTCATCGTGGCAAGATCCACGACCGAAAGACTATCAGCGGGCTGATTGGTTACCAGCGCTTCTGCCGCCCGAGACGCATCGGCCCCCACGCAGAAGAGCGCGAGGGTCGTGCAAATCGCAATTGAACGCGCGCTGCGCACTCAGCCGCCGCCTTCGATTTTCTTCTTGAGGGCTTCCAGGCCGCCCTTGTAGACGCCGGTCACGGCGTTGACCGCAGCCTCGTCATTCAGTTCCGGCGGCGGGTCGTTGTTGACGTAGCCGCGGTAGAACGCACCGCGCCATTCCACCGTAGATTTGTCGCCCTCGCCCGATACGCTGAGCGTGGAGGAGTAGTTGTTGACGGGCAGTGTTTTCACATCAACTTCGGTAATTTCGTACGAATACGAATGATTTTCAGCGTTATACTTCAGCAACTGTTCGTCCATTGTGCCGCCGCTGCCGAGGGTCAGCTTACGCTTGGCGTTCGGCTCGTTGCCGCCAGTCCCTTCGGTCTTGGCGATCGCAGGGTGCCAACTCATGTCATGAAAATTACCGATGACGGCCCACACCTTGTCGACTGGGGCATTGATTTCGATTGTTTCCGTCACTTTCTGCCGCGACGGTCCGTGCGCCGCGGCAGGAGCGGAGGCGAAGGCAAAGAGGGCGACAACTATCGCCAGGCGTTGCAGCATTGAGGGTCTCCGGTTGATCTTCGAGAGGTTGTCATCTGCCCGTCCAGCCCTGCGAGCGGCCGCGACCATAGTGTTTGATCTCGGTGGCGGCAACGCCGCTGCTTGAACCGGTAGAGGCGCGACAGGGAATTCCTTGACCTCTCGCTCCGGAATTGTTTTAGACGCGCCCTCGTGCTTTGGTCGAATTCCCTTTGGTGCGGAAACTTAACGGCATGACTCAAGATGCACACGGCGGCTCGGGTTCTCGCAATCACTATGAAAACGTCCCGTGTCCGTTCTGCGGCATCCTGTGCGACGACATCGAAATTGGTCCGACGGCAGACGGCCTAAAGGTCCTCAAGAACGGTTGTGCAAAATCGATCTCCGGGTTTGAGCGGCGGGTACCTGCCGCATCTCCTCAGATAGCCGGGCGCGATGTTCCGCTCGCCGAGGCGATCCGTGAGGCGGCGCGTTTGCTGAAAGCCTCGCGATTGCCGCTGTTCACCGGGTTGGGCACGGACGTCGCGGGCATGCAGGCCGTGCTGGCGGCCGCGGACAAGGCCGGCGGCGTCGTGGATCACGCCCTCAGCGACAGCAGTTACCGCAACTATCGGGTGCTGCAGTCGAGCGGCTGGGTGATGACGACACTCACCGAGGCGCGCAACCGGGCGGACCTGTTCATCATTGTTGCGACCGACCTCACGAAACTGCATCCGCGCTTTTTCGAGCGCATCGTTTGCAACGACAAATCGATGTTTTCCGACGTGCCGCCGAAACGGACTGTTGTGTTGCTCGGCGATGGGCTGGACGCCTCGGCGGTGGCAGGCGCGCGCATCGGCGAAGTTGTCACCCTGCCCGTAAAGGCGGACCGCATCGGCGAAGTGATCGACGCGCTGCGCGCAATGAGCAAAGGCTTTACGCCGTCGGGAGACGACATCGGGGGCCTGACGCGCGCCTCGGTCGAAGATCTTCTGGCGCGCTGCAAGGCCGCGAATTACGGCGTCATCGCGTGGTCACCATCGAGCCTCGCCTTCCCAAGCGCCGACCTGACCGTCCAGGCCATTTGTGAGTTCGTCAAAGAGATCAACGCCACATCGCGATTTGCGGGTTTGCCGCTCGGCGGCAGCGAGGCCTCGACGACGGCCGGCGCGGTATGCGCGTGGCAAACGGGCTTTCCGCTTCGCGTGTCGTTCGCCAGCGGCAAAATTCAGTACGACGTCGACCGGTACGCGGCCTCAAGCATGGTCACCAGCAAAGAGAGCGATCTTATCATCTGGATCGCCACCTTTGCTGCCGACTTCACCCCGCCTGACACGGATACGCCTCTCATCCTCATCGCAACGCCCGGCGTGAAAACCGCGCGCACACCAGCCGTCAGCATTCCGGTTGGAACTCCCGGCGTCGACCACACGGGCAGCGTCATGCGCGTTGATAGCTCTGTTACGCTTCCGCTGCGCAAAGTCCGACAATCGTCGCTACCGAGCGCCGCGGACGTCGTCGCACAAATCGAAGCTGCACTCTGAACGCAAAAAAAGAAGAAGACTTGGAATAGGCTCGATGCTCATCAAGTTGACCGGCGGCAAGGTGTACGACCCGATAAACGGGGTCGACGGAGAGGTGCGCGACATCTTCGTCGAGAACGGCCGCATCGTGTCGCCGTCGCCCACGGCCAAGGTCGATCAGGAATACGCGTTGCACGGCCGCGTGGTGATGGCCGGCGGCATCGACCCACACACGCACATCGGCGGCGGCAAGGCGACGATCGCGCGAATGCTCATGCCGGAAGACCACATCGGCGATGAGATACCCAGCACCGCGCTCATGCGCGCAGGCTCCGGCAATGCCATCCCGTCGACACTGACGGCCGGCTATCGCTACGCCGAGATGGGCTACACGGCGGCATTCGAACCGGCGATGCTGCCGAGCAATGCGCGTCAGACGCATTTGGAGCTGGGCGACACGCCGATTATCGACAAGGGCGCGTTCGTGATGCTCGGGTCGGACGATTTTTTCCTGCGCCAGCTCGCGGGAAAGGCCGATTTTTCGGCCATAAAAGATTATATCGCCTGGACAATGCAGGCGACGCAGGCGCTCGCGGTCAAGGTCGTCAATCCGGGCGGCATCAGCGCTTTCAAGTTCAACCAGCGCAAGCTCGATCTTGACGAAAAGCACGTCTACTACGGCGTCACGCCGCGCGACATCCTGCTGACCCTGGCGCGCGGCCTTGAAGAGCTTGGCGTCGCACATCCGCTCCACGTTCACGGCTGCAACCTGGGCGTTCCTGGCGGCGTCGAGACGACGCTCGCCACGATCCGCGGATCGCAGGGGTTGCCGATCCACCTGACCCACATCCAGTTCCATAGCTACGATACCGAGGGGGACATGAAGTTCTCGTCGGGGGCGGCACGCGTGGCGGAAGCCGTCAACACGCATAAGAACATCTCGATCGACATTGGGCAGGTGATGTTCGGCCAGACCTGCACGGCGTCGGGCGACACCATGCGCCAGTTCGTCAACACGCGCTCTGCCAATCCCAAGAAGTGGGTGGTCATGGACATCGAATGCGACGCGGGTTGCGGCGTCATTCCGTTCAAGTATCGCGACACGTCATTCGTCAACGCGCTGCAGTGGGCGATCGGGCTGGAGCTGTTCCTGCTCGTCAACGATCCCTGGCGCATCTTCCTCACGACCGACCATCCCAACGGGGGACCGTTCACCTGCTATCCGCACCTCATCCGGCTGCTCATGGACAAGGCGTTCCGAAAGGACATGGCGCAGAAAATCAACCAGGACGCGCTCAAGTATTCGACGCTGGAAGCGCTCGACCGCGAATATACGCTCTATGAAATCGCGATCCTCACCCGGAGCGCGCCGGCGAAGAGCCTGGGCCTTAAGGATCGCGGACATCTGGGTGCGGGCGCGTGCGCCGACATTACGGTCTACGAGGACATTCCCGATCGGGAGGCGATGTTCACGACGCCGGAACTGGTATTCAAGAACGGCGAGCTCATCGTGCGCAACGGCAAGATCGTGAAGATCGTCAGGGGCGCCACACACGTTGCTCGGCCGTCATACGACAAGTCGATCGAGCGCACTCTGAAGACGTATTTCGACGACTACCTCACGGTGCGGATGGACAATTTCCGCCTCGGCAATGACGAGATCATCAACGGCGGGCGCGGCGAGCTCATCGTGCAGCCGACAGGGGTGCGCACAGCATGAGCGAAGCAACGCGCGCAGCCAAGACCGTCAACGGGATCGTCATCGACGACACCTTTGCCGAAGCTTTCGGCATGAGCGGCACGGGCATCATCATCACGGCCGACTCGATGAAGTGGGCGCGCATCGCGGCGACGGTTGCGACCGGTTTTGGGACTTCCGTGATCGGCTGCGGCGCGGAATGCGGCATTGATCGCGAATTGAAGCCGGAAGAGACGCCGGATGGACGGCCTGGCGTTCGCATCCTGATATTCGGCTTCTCGCCCGATGCGCTCGTGCCCCAGGTCAAGAACCGCATCGGCCAGTGCGTGCTCACATCACCGGGCTCGGCGTGTTATTCCGGCCTTGAGGCGCCTGCGAAGCTTGGTCTTGGCAAAGCGCCGCGCTTCTTCGGCGATGGCTTCCAAACCGCGAAGAAACTTGGAGCCAGCCGCTACTGGCGCGTTCCCGTCATGGATGGCGAATTCGTCATCGAGGAAGAGACGGGCGTTACGACGGACGCGGTGGGTGGCGGTAACCTTCTGATCGTGGGCAACGATCGCGCCGGCCTGCTCGAGACGGCGGAAGCCGCCGTCGACGCCATCGCCAAGATCGACGATGTCATCACGCCCTTTCCCGGCGGTATCGTGCGATCGGGGTCGAAGGTCGGGAGCAAATACAAGGGCATGTTCGCCTCGTCCAACGACGCGTTCTGCCCGACGCTGCGCGGCACGGTGAAGAGCGAACTTGGTCCCGACACGCTCGCCGTGCTGGAGATCGTCATCGACGGTCTGACGTCCAAATCTGTCGCGGATGCGATGCGCGCGGGTCTTAAGGCCGTCACCGACGGCGGCACCAAGCGCGGCGTCACGCGCGTCACGGCTGGCAACTATGGCGGCAAGCTGGGCCAGCACCACTATCACCTGAAGGATCTGATCTGATGAGCGGGCTGACCCTTCGCCTTAAGGCTCCAACCGCCGGCCCGATCGGACTTGCCGGCGTCGTCCCCTCAAAGCTCGCCGCGCTTTCCGGCTACGACATCGGCGCGCTCGTCATCGGCGCGGGCAAGGACAGCGTGACGCTGGGCGATGTGTTCAGTATTTCCCGCACATCCGGCGACACCCTGACGATCGAAGCGGAGGGCGCTGCCCTTGACCTGGTCGGGAGCGGTCTCGACAGCGGCACCATCCGTCTCGTTGGCAATGCGGGCGCGCAGGCCGGCCGCAAAATGACGGGTGGGACGCTCGAAATCACCGGCAACGCGGGCAGCCTGCTGGCCTCGGGCATGACGGGCGGCACAATTCTCATTGGCGGTAACGCAGGCGACAATCTCGGTGGGCTTCTGCCGGGTGACCGCTTCGGCATGGCGGGCGGCACCGTCGTGGTCGATGGCAATATCGGCGCGCGGGCCGGCGAGAAAATGCGGCGCGGCACCGTCGTCGTGCGCGGCAAGACCGGCGCCGGCGCGGGCACGCGCATGATCGGAGGCACGATCTGGGCCGAGGGCGGTATCGGTCCCCTCCCCGGTCTCATGATGCGGCGCGGAACGCTGATCGGGCCTTCCGTAGAAAGCCTCCTGCCGAGTTTTGTCGACTGCGGTCGACACGATCTCGTGATCGTGCGGGTGATCTCGCGCTATCTTAAGGATACGCTCGGCAGCCGCGCGCCGAAGGCTATGCCCTTGTTTGTACGTAAGATCGGGGGCGACATGGCGACGATCGGCCGAGGCGAAATTCTGCTCCCGGCGTGACGTTCGCTGCTCCGCAAAAAAATGCGGTCCAAACTTATCCCCGTGATCTCCCTGCCATGTAAATTCGTTTGGCGCAGTGAGACGTCGACGCAGTTTCGTATATTTCCGTCGATGTCGCGTCAGCAATAGGCGCACGCCCGAAGGGTACGCCGAGTTAGGGAAAGAGCCGGGTTCAAATGCTTGCGATCATTCTCTCTGCCTGCCTCACCAACGATCCCGCCGTCTGCAAAGACTACCGTATTGCCGTCAACCCGGATCTCGACGCGACGCAGTGCGCGCTATACGCGCCGCCGCACTTCGCCCAATGGGCGGTGGAACATCCGGGATGGACCATTCGCAAGTGGCGCTGCACGACCGTGCAGGACAACGACATCTGAGGGCTGTGTTGCCTTACTCCCCAGAATCGGCGGTAACGCCGTTGCCATGCCTGCCGTAATGTATCGGCAGGAGGACCGCCCCCATGAACCCTACCGCAGTTGCCGCTGCCCTGCTCGTAGTCCTCGGGGTCGTCACGCCAGCGCTCCCGGCCGCCGCCCAGGATATGCTGCAATATCTCGATCTTTCCTCGGACGAATTCACGAAGGCGGACATGACGCGTGCCGACATAGAGGCGCGCCTTGCGGCTCTCAAGCCGGGCGAGACCCTCGACCTTTCGGGCAAGCGGCTCAATCGTCTCGATCTATCCGGGTTGGACCTTACGCGCACCAAGCTGCAGTCGACCCGTCTCAATGGCGCGAACCTGAAGGGCGCCAAGCTCGATGCGGTGGTCCTGGACCAGGCGTGGGCCGTCAAATCGGATCTGACGGACGCAAGCTTGGTGGGCGCGAGCCTGTTTCAAACCCAGTTCATCGACGCCAAGCTCGACCGCGCGAACTTTTCCAACGCCATGGTTTCGGCGGACATGACGCGCGCCAGCCTCATCGAAGCGCGCTTTGACGACGCGATGCTCGCGCCCGACCTCACCAATCAATCGATGGGGTTGATGCGCGGCGTGCTCAAGTCGGCCAACCTGGAGCGGGCGTCGTTTCGCAACGCAAACCTGACACGCTCGGTGTTCGAGTTCGCCTCGCTCAAGGGCGCTGACCTGGAAGGCGCCAATCTTTCGGGCAGCGAACTTGCGGGCGCCGACTTGACCGACGCAAAGGTGGCGGGTGCCAATTTTTCTGACGCGGACGTGGCGTCAGCGAAGCTCGTCGGCCTCAGGGGCAAGAACAAGGCGTCCGGCTTGAACGCGCTGCGCAATGCCGCCAGTGCGACGCTCGATTGACGGCACTGTGCCTGGCACGTGGCGCTCGTCCGCGCCGCTGATTTCAATCACGAACTTCTGGCGGATTGCGCGTCCGAAATCGGAATAACCGTTGGCGGGCAGCACGAAACTGCCAGGGCCGCCCATCACGTTCTGGCGATACCATGTCTCAAGCGGGTGCGGGCCGCCCGGCTCAGCCTTTGGAAGCTGCGGCGTTCTTGAGGTATCGACGAGGATCGGCAGGCCGTTGATGGTCACGCCGCTGGCGAGGAGTTCGTCACGCACGCCGAGAATGGGTTCTTCCGCGTTGCAGTTGTCTGGCCCGTCTCCCGAGACGTCGACGACGACGCGCAGCGCGCGCGCCGGGATCTGAGGTACGATTTTGTCGTTCAGAGAACGGAGCATACGGGTCATGCAGGTGAACTCGCCGCCCTGGTGCGGCATCGTTCGAACGCGCTGCGCGACGGCGGCCGCCTCCTCCTTGTTGGTGATGCGCGTCCAGGGTAGCACGATCGACGGGCGGTCGGCCCACGTCACCATCGAAAACAGGATGCCGCCGTTCGGGCCGCCAACGATGGCTTCAACAACGGAGGGATCTTCCAGCGCTTTCGCGATGCCTTCCATTTGAAGCTGGTAGCGCTCGGTATCGACCGAGTTCGATACGTCGACGGACACCATCAGGGCCGTATCGACCTGAACATCGCTTTGCGCGGCGGCGGGCCGAGCGCCCCCGACAAAGAAGAGCGCCAGGCCGAGCAACAGAGTGCACGCTGCGATAGCGCGAGGCTTAATCGTCTTAGACATCGTCACTGTTGTGATTTTTCCAGATTGCTGGCGCTGTCGCGGCCTTTCAGAGTTTCGAGGCCCTTCACGCCGGACAGGTTTGCGCCTTTGAAGTTCGTTCCGGACACCTCAGCGCCGGTCAGATCGGCGCCGTTCAGATCGGCGTTCGTCAAATCCAGCCCCGTCAGCTTCGCACCTGCCATTTTTGCATCGACGAAGCGGGCGAATGTGAGGTCGAGATTCTGCAGAACGGCGCCTTCCAGCGTCGCCCCCGAAAAGTCCACGTTCATCATTCGGGACGACGGCGCCATGCCGGCCTCCACGCCGGTATCGGCCGGCCCCACCACCGCGCCCGTCAAATCCGCGCCTCGAAAGCTGGCGCCGTCAAGGCGGGCGGCTATGCGGGCACCCCGCAGCTTGGCGCCGGAGAAGTTCGGCGTATCGGCATGATTGAATGTCATGTCACTGAAGACATTGGGTTTCAGGATCGTTGCGCCGTCCAGATTCGCACCGCTGAAGTCGGCGCGCATAATGGTGGCGCGATCAAGCTTGGCGCCCGACAAGTCGACGGCGGCGAGGTTGGCGGTCGACAGGTCGGCGCCGTAGAGATTCACCTTCGTCAACCGCGCGTGTTTGAAGTCGAGCCCGGCGAGGTCGAGGTTGCTCAGGTCCTTGCCGGACAAATCGACCGGCGCCTCGGCGGTAGCCTTGTAGACGCTGGTCGCGACGTTGCGCGCCGTGAGATCGGCGGGTGAGGCAGCAGATCCGAATGCGATGACGGGAAGCGCTAGCAGAAGCGTGGCGAGCCGTTCATTCCGTGTCATCGACCGCATCAGCCA
>CADECN010000067.1:0-2826 GCA_902825785.1 uncultured Hyphomicrobium sp.
CGAGGAGGACATCGACCCCAAGGCGGGCGCCAAGACCTTTGTGCTGAAGCCTCAGAAGCGGGGTAGCAACGCCGTTCGGCTGCGGCTGAAAAAGGGGAAGATCGATATCTCGCGCGTCATCGTCGAGTACGACAATGGCCAAGTGCACTACGAAGAGCGCGCGATCGACATGCTGATTGGCGAACGGACGAAGCCAATCGACCCTCGTGACGATGCGCGCAAGATCAAGGCGGTGACGATTGTCTACACGCCGGATTCTGCCACCAATGCCAAGCCGGTAGTGCAGGTGCTCGGCGCGCAGCCTCTGCTGACCGGTGAACTGGGGCGCGGGCGTGTGGATGAAAAAGTGCCGGCGCGCGTGCTGGCCACCGATCAGGTGTTGTTTGGGGCAACCGAGGTTCGCTTCGGTGTCGGTGAGGACGTCATCAAAGTCGGTGCCGGTATCGGCAAGTTCGATCGTATCCGCCTGCGTGTTCTGGACGGCGATGTCGCGTTCACGTCCATCGGCATCGTGTACGCCGACCAGCCGGAAGTGACGCCCGAGCTGATCGCCGTCGATGCCGAGGTGCCTGCGAATTCGCGGACGTCCTGGATCGATATCGACGGCGAGAGGTTCATCAAGGAGGTTCGGCTCAACTACAAGCCGAAGGTGGGTTCGCTGGCGTTGGCGCGGATCGAAATCTTCGGTCATTACTCCGATGCATGGCTTGGCCCGTCGGGCGAGGGTCGGAAGTATAACAAGGGCTGGTTTTTGCTCGCCGCCAAGTCCGGCAAGGGTTTCGTGTGGCCACGGACAGATCGGATCGAGGTCGGCGGCAAGGCGGGGGATCTGGAGAAGCTTCGGCTTTCGGTGCGCGGTAGCGATATCACCGTCAGCGACTTCACGGTCATCTATGCGTCGGGTCGATCTGAAAACATCGTGACCAGGACCCGGATAGATCAGGGCCAAAGTTATGGACCGATCGAGATCAAGGGCACTGAGGCCATTGCCGCGATCACGCTGAGATATCGCACGCGGCGGCCCTTCGACGAGGCGACCGTCGAGTTCTGGGGGCAGTTCGGGGCGGGTTCCGGGCCGTCCGTTGCGGCCCCGAACACTTCGGAACAGTACGCGCGCTCACGCGTGTTTTTCGCAACCGACCGAAGGCTTGAAGCTTATATCAACCAGTCGGCAAACTTCAGCGGGTTGCCGTCGGAAGACGGCGCGGTCACCCTTGGGGAGGCCTCGATCACGGTTCCGATGCCGAGCGAGGGGCGCGATGAAAACCTCTGGAGCCTGCTCAAAGGCTCCGACAAGCGACGCAGCTTCACCAAGGAAGCTGCCACGGTCCTGTCGCAGGACGATGCCGTTACGGCATGGAAAGTCGAGAGTGCGAAGGCGACAAAGTACAAAGGCCAGGCACTGCTCTTTCTGCACGGTTTCAACTACACATTCGACGATGCGCTGGTGAGGGCGGCGCAGATCGCGCACGACCTCGCGTTCGACGGCCCTGTGTTCGTCTTCAGTTGGCCATCTCAAGGCGACTGGAGCCTCACCTCCTACACGGCCGATCGCGAACGCGTTCTGGGTTCGCGCGACCGTCTTTTGAGTTTCATGGAATTGATCGCGCACTCTTCGGGTGCGGCGAAAATCAACGTCGTTGCGCACAGCATGGGCAATTTCGCGCTCGTCGAGATTCTCCGGGACGTGGCGAAGCGGCCCGATATCCAGGTGCAGCGTGCGAGCCTTGCGCTCAACGAAATCGTCATGGCGGCGCCGGACGTCGACCGGCTGAGCTTTGAACAGGGTGCGCCGGCCTTCACCCCGCTGGCGCGCGGCATTACGATCTACGCGTCAAGTCAGGACAAGGCGCTGAAGTTTTCGCGCGGACTGGCGAAGGGTGAGCGCATCGGAGACATCTACAAGTCCAAGCCGACCGTCATCGCGCATGTGGACACGATCGATGTCAGCGCGGCGACGAAGGATTTGATCGGACACAACGCAGCGCTCGATGGCCAGCAACTCTTGGCCGACATGGCGATCCTTTTCAGGGACGATCCGCGCCGCAAGCCGACGGATCGCGGTCCGATCTTCAAGCAGATAGGCAAGGACAAACAACTTTACTGGAGCTATCTGGCGAATTGAATTTGATCATTCATGGGCAATGGCTCGATTGCAGGTAGGCCAGCCGTGCCCAGCCTTTCAGCACGCTGTCTCCATCGAATACCTGAAGCGGGCACCATTGTTTTGACGGTCTGACGCCGAAGGGCCGGCACGCGCCATTCTCGGCGATGACGCCGTGCTTGCCGACAAACAATTTGCCGACCGCCTCGCTCTTCACCGAAGGGCCTGCGCGCAGCATGAGCGGTTCTTCAGGCGGCAGGTTGCCGACCAGGAAGCAGCCCGGGCCGGAGGTGGCGAGCGCAGGCGCGGCGGCAAGGACTACCGTGCTTGCCAAGCAGGCTGTGGCGGCGATGCGCGATCTTGCTGTCATCGGTGTCACTTCTGCCTCGTCGCTCGCTTTGGCCTGGTCCCAGCCGCGACGTAAGCCACGGCGCGCTTGCTAGGTTTTGTCCTTGTCGTTCTTCTTTGCAACCTTGTCGGGGTCAAGGCCGCTCAGGTCGGGAAGCACGGGGCACAGCAGGATCAGCTCGTCGCCCTCGCGCAGCGGGCCGGCCTCGCTGCCGACCGGGTTCAGCATCATGCGCTCGCCGCGGTAAAGCCCGACGAGCAGGCTCGCGTCGCGCGCGTCGCGATCGCTGAGGAACAAGGACGCAGCTTCAACAAAGGTCTTTCCGGTCAGACCCTCCGGCACCGGGACGAGATACATCTCGTGGGCGTCGCGG
>CADECN010000067.1:2836-14056 GCA_902825785.1 uncultured Hyphomicrobium sp.
GTGGAAGAGCGCCGCGCGCGCCATCAGGCGCAAGCCGAATTCGGCGGCCGATATCACTTCGTCGGCGCCGGCCTTCAGCATATGCAGCCGATATTTGGGATCGCGGCATTCAGCGACGATGTTCACGGCTTGATTGCTGCGGCAGGCGCTCTTGACGGCGATGCAGCACACGATGGTCTTGCCGTCGGCGTGCTGTTCCTGGCGGTCGTCCGCGATGATGACGACGGAGTGCGCGGTCGCGACCTTGGCACGCCGCAGGATCACCTCGTTGGCCGGGTCGCCCTTCACGATATAGACGTCGTTGAAGGCCGGGTCGTCGGCCTTGTCGGGCAACACGACCTCGTCGGGGTTGTCGTGAATGATGACAACCGGCCGCTTGTCTTTGACGATCGCGCTGTGAACTTCGCGAATCCATTCCAGTCCGCGCGGCGCCCAGTTGCACAGAACCAGGTGGTCGGACATCTCAAGGTTGGACACCTCACGTCTCCTCAAAGTTCGCTCGATCAGGATGGAAGCAACGCTGGCGGTGAACAACCCGGCAAGCGCGACGCCGGCGACCAGCATCACGTAGGCAACGGATTGTCCGATGAAGGTCGAGGGCGCCGTATCGACGCCGCTGAACAGGATCAGCCAGACGTACCAGAGCGCGTCGCCCCAGCTTGCGAAGGCTGGGTTCGTACCGTGCTCGGCGATATACAGAATTGCGGCGCCGATGATCCAGATCATCAGGATCGCCACAAAGATGCTGCGCAGCTGATAGCGGTTCCAGGCGGCCAGGACGGTGCTTAGCGTCCGGTGCAATGTTGGCCGTTCTTTTTTCACCAATGACCTGCGGCTTGAATGTGAACCGTCACGCTTCCGCGCGGGCCTGAATAATCCAGCTTCTTGGCCGCAACTAGGGGTAAGACGACGCTAGGTGCTCCAGCGGAGTGCGGCTATCGGACCGTCAGGTCACGGCTTGCGCCGCGGCGCGGCCTGCGGCGCGGCCCGAGAAGATGCAGCCGCCCAAGAACGATCCTTCGAGTGCGGCATAGCCGTGCACGCCGCCGCCGCCGAAGCCCGCCACTTCGCCCGCCGCGTAAAGTCCCGGCACGGCCTTGCGGTCGTGGCCCAGGACACGGCTATCCAGGTCGGTATGCAGCCCGCCGAGGAATTTGCGCGTCAGTATATTCAAGCGCACTGCGATCAGCGGTCCGGCGCTCGGATCGAGCAAACGGTGGGGCTGTGCCACGCGCACCAGGCGGTGGCGGGTGTAAGGGCGCGCGGAGCGGATGGCGGCGAGCTGACTGTCCTTGCCCGCGGCGCATTCGACCTGAGCATCGCGGGCGCGGATTTCGCGCTCGATTTGCGCCGGCGTCAGCAGCGGGAGGCCGCCCGCGACGTGGTTCATGCGGTTGACGAGTGTCGCCAGATCGCGCTCGACGATGAAGTCACTGCCCTTGTCCATGAAGTCCTGGATGGGCTTTGGCACGCCGAGCACGATGCGCTTGAAGAACTCGAGCAGGTTGCGGTTCGTCAAATCAGGGTTCTGCTCGGAACCCGACAGCGCGAACTCGCGGCCGATGATGCGCCGGTTCAGGATGAACCAGGAATAGTCGTAGCCGGTCGAGAGGATGTAGCGCAGCGTGCCCAGGGTGTCGAAGCCCGGGTACAGCGGCGCCGGCAGGCGCCGGCCGCGCGCGTCGAGCCAGAGCGAGGATGGTCCGGGCAAAATGCGAATGCCGTGACGCGACCAGATCGGATTCCAGTTCCGCACGCCTTCGACGTAGTGCCACATGCGGTCAGAGTTGATGACGGCGCCGCCCGCCTTTTCGCTGATCGCCAGCATCCGGCCGTCGACGTGATCGGGCACGCCGGAGATCAGGTCCATCGGCACGGCGCCCAGATGCGTCGGCCAGTTCTCGCGAACCAGACGCTGGTTGCCGCCGATGCCGCCCGATGTGACGATCACGGCTTGCGCCTTCAGTTCGAAATTGGCAATCGCGATGCGCGAGCTTTTGCGGCCGCGCTCAACATCGCTCGCCTCCATGATGGTGCCGCGCACGCCGTCGACGATCGTTCCCGTTCGCGTCAGCTCGTTGACGCAATGACGAAACTTGAACGTCAGCAGTTTTTCCTCTTCGGCGGCGCGGGCGCGCGCGATGAAAGGCGCCAGAACGGCGGGGCCGGTCCCCCAGGTGATATGAAAGCGCGGCACCGAATTGCCGATGCCGGTTGCCTGATATCCGCCGCGCTCGGCCCAGCCGACGATCTTCAGAAAGCCGACGCCGCGCTCATTCAGCCACGCGCGCTTCTCGCCGGACGCGAAGTCGACGTAGGCCTGAGCCCACTTGCGCGGCCAGTAATCCGTATCCTTGTCGAAGGCGGCGGTCGCCATCCAGTCGGCCAGCGCCAGATCGTAGTTATCGCGAATGCCGAGTGCGCGCTGCTCGGGCGAGTTGACGAGAAACAGTCCGCCCAGCGACCAGAACGCCTGGCCGCCGAGCGATTGCTCCGGCTCCTGATCGATGATGATGACCTTGCGGCGTGCTTGCGTCAGTTCGGCTGCCGCGACAAGCCCGGCCAGTCCGGCTCCGACAATGATGACGTCCGCGTCATGGGCCACCGCCGCACATTCCCCGATCGTCTTCGCTCGCCAGACTATCCCCTTGATTCATGTTAATCGCAAATGATCGAGGTCAAAGTTATCCCCGCTGTTTGCGGGCGGCGCATACTTGCGTATCCCGCCGCGCATGAAGGGCAAGAGCTCGTGCCGCGAACTATTGGGCGGATGGGATCATGCAGGGTCGCCCGGAGAAATCGGTATGCCGGGGGTTCGCTGCCGGCCGCGTGACACCCCTCTATCGGATGGGCGACGCGGTTCAACGCCCGTTTCGATATTGGCGATGCGCGGGCGGATGGCGGGTTCGACGGCTCAGGGATCGCGGGTACGCGCTCTCAAGGTCGCACAAGCGGCGCGGACGTAAGGGCCGCGTCGTGGCGGGACTTGGCATGACGCGGGGCGGCCGAGGCTGCATCCCAAATCCAATTGCAAAGAGCGAGGCCCAGCCGCCCCGTCCCTTCTGCAATCGTTCACGGACGGCTGCGCATGTCGCGCGCCGGCCGCGCGTTCGGCTGTCTTTAAGCTTGCGGCGAAGCACAATCGCTGGCAACGACAGCGAGGCCGGGAGTGGCAACACGCGAGGGAAAATCCCATGGTTGACGTCCGAACACTTGAAGCCTGGGCGCCGCGCGTGCTCAGCATTCTGCGCATCGTGGCGGCGCTGATCTTCATGCTGCACGGGACGCAGAAGCTGCTTGGGTTTCCGCCGAGCGATCACATGCCGCCAATCATGTCGCTGTTCTGGATCGCAGGCCTGCTCGAACTCGTCGGTGGCGCGCTGCTGCTGATCGGCCTTTTCACCCGGCCGGTCGCGTTTCTTCTGTCCGGCGAAATGGCGTTCGCTTACTTCATCGGTCACGCGCCGCAGAATCTTTTCCCCTCTCTCAACGGCGGCGATGCGGCGATCCTGTACTGCTTCGTCTTCCTCTACCTCGTGTTCGCAGGCCCCGGCCCGTGGAGCGTGGATGCTTCGCGCGACCGCGCCTGACGACGTGAAAGCAGGCGAGTAGAACGTGATGCCGGAAGCCGCGCTCAGCCTCGTGACTATGGGCGGGTTTTCCGGCTATGCGCTGCTCGATTCCGGGGCGGGGCGGAAGCTCGAACGCTTCGGAACCGTCGTCGTCGACCGGCCGGAACCGCAGGCGCTGTGGTCGCAACGCCTGTCCAAGAACGAATGGAGTAAGGCGCACGCTGCCTTTTCCGCATCCGGCGAGGACGACGAGAAGGGCAAGTGGCGCATCGACAAGCCGGTGCCGGAAAGCTGGCCTGTGAAGATACCAGCCGGGCGCGGCGATATCACCATGCTGTGCAAGCTCTCCGGGCTGTGGCATTTGGGGCTGTTTCCGGAACAGTATCCGCATTGGATGTGGATGCTCGATAAGCTGTCCCGTTTCGAACGCGAAACTCCGCGCGTGCTGAATCTCTTCGGCTACACGGGCGCCGCATCTTTGATTGCCGGCAAGGCGGGCGCGGAGGTGACCCACGTCGATGCGTCGCGCAAGGCGGTCGCGTGGGCGCGCGAGAACCAGGCCGCTTCGAAACTGGACGACGCGAAAATCCGCTGGATCGTCGACGATGCCGCTAAATTCGTCGCGCGCGAGGTGCGGCGCGGGCGGACGTATCACATGATCCTCGTCGATCCGCCGAAGTTCGGGCGCGGGCCCGAAGGGGAAGTCTGGGATCTCTTTCAGGATTTACCCCGCCTGCTTTCCGACCTCGCCAAGCTCCTCGCTCCCGGGCCGTCGGCGGTCGTGTTGACCGTCTATGCCATCCGCGCCTCGGCGCTGGCGTTCGGTCAGGTGATGCGCGACACGCTCGCCGATCGAGGCGGGACGTTCGATTGCGGCGAGCTTGCGATTGCGGGCGGCAGCGGCACATTGGTGCCGACCTCACTCTTCGTGCGGTGGCACGCATGAGCGAGATCAAGACCATCACCAGTCTCACGAACGATCGCGTTAAAGCGATCCGCGCGCTCGAGATGCGCAAGACACGCAAGGAAACCGGCCTGTTCGTCGCCGAAGGCACGTCGCTGCTCGTCACCGCGCGCGACAACGGCTTTGTGCCGCAGACGCTGGTGTATCAGGTGGGCAGCGCGGACAGCGGCATCGTGCGCGGGCTCGTGACCTGGGCGCTGGGTGCCGGCACCGAAGTTCTCGAAGTCTCACAGGCCGTGCTTGGCAAACTTGCCTCAAAGGACAACCCGCAGACGACGCTCGGCGTCTTTCAGCAGGCTTTCGCGCCGCCGCCCGATCCGCGCGCCTTAGCGGCTGATGCAACATGGATCGCGCTCGAAGAAGTGCGCGATCCGGGCAATCTGGGCACGATTATCCGCACCGCGGATGCCGCAGGCTGCGCCGGCGTCGTGTTGATCGGCGCATGCTGCGATCCGTTCGGACTCGATGCCATCCGCGCCACGATGGGCTCGATCTTTTCTGTGCCGCTCGCAAAGCTCGATCGCGCGGCGTTTCTCGAACTCGCCAAGGGTTGGCCGGGCGATGTCGTTGCAACCGATCTTTCCGGCGCTGAGGATTTCCGCTCGGTTGCGTATCGCGCTCCGGAGCTGATCGTCATGGGCAGCGAGGGTCCGGGCCTGTCGGCGGAATTGCTCGCGGCCGCCACGCGCCGAATTCGCATTCCGATGGCAGGCAAACTCGATTCCCTGAACCTCGCCATCGCGACGGCGCTCACCGCGTATCAGGTGCGCGCGTCCCGCTTGAAGCTCTAAAGCCATGCGCATCGAATACCATCGCACGCTGATCGCCGACACGGTGCGCAACGAAGCCTTCTTCGCGGCGCTGAAGCGCGCGATCGTTCCGGGCAAGACGGTTGTTGCCGACATCGGCGCGGGCAGCGGGCTGCTCGGCCTGATGGCGTCCAAGCTTGGCGCGAAAGAGGTGTTTCTATTCGAGACTGCCGAGGTCGCGGGTGTGGCGGCGAAGGTCCTGAAGCGCAACCGTGCGCGCAACTGCCATCTGATCCCCTGCCATTCGACCGAGTTCGACGGCCGCGTCGGGGCAGACCTGATCGTATCGGAAACACTCGGCAACTATGCGCTTGAAGAGAACATTGTCGATACGCTGAAAGATGCCTGCCGCAGGTTCCTGAAACCCGGCGGCCGGGTGATGCCGCGCGCGATTGCGCAGTACGTGGCGCCCGTGATCTCGCCGCGCTTCGATGATGAACTGAAGGCATGGCAGCGCGTCGGGCACGGCCTCGACTTCGACATCGCCGAGGCCATGTCGCGCAACAACGTCTATGTCCGTGCGCTGGCGGCGGGCGATCTGCTTGATGGCGGGCGCGGCGCGGTTGTTTGGGACCGTCTGCAATTGAACGCTGATACCAAAAGCACGCGCAAGGGTGACGCCGCCTGGACCATGCGCGCGGGTCACACGATCTACGGCTTCGCCTTGTGGTGGACGGCGGAACTCGATGATACAACGTCGCTCTCGACCGCGCCGGATGCGCCGCGCACGCATTGGGAACAGCTCTATTTTCCGCTGCTGGAGCCGATCGCCGCCAAGGCGGGCGAGCGCATTTCGGTGACGCTGCATTCGAAATCGTCGGAACGCGCGGGCACGCATCTGGCATGGTCGGCGGCGCATTTGAATGCCAAGGGGCGCGAAGTTTCGCGCCAGTCGCTCGATCTCGACAAGGGATACCTGCCGTGACATCGCTACTCTTGTCTTTTGAGGGGCCGCTCCAAAATGCTATGCGGCGAACGAAATCACGAGGGGAATGACGCGCCATGATGCTTCTGATCGTCGGCTTGATCCTGTTTCTCGGCCTGCATCTGCTGCCGACCGTGCCTGATGTCCGCGACAGCTTTCGCGAACGCCTGGGCGCTGGCCCTTACAAGGCAGTCTTCTCGGTCCTGTCGCTGATCGGTCTCGCCGTGATCGTGCTTGGCTTCCACAAGATGCAAATGAACCCCGGCAAGAACCCCGTGCTTTGGGATCCGCCTACATGGACGCGCCATATCGCGCTGGCGCTGATGCTGCCGGCGATGGTGCTGCTCGTCGCATCGCTTATTCCTTCGCGCATCCGCACAGCCGTGCGCCACCCGATGATCGCGGCGATCAAGATCTGGGCGTTCGCGCATCTGCTCGCCAACGGTGACGTCGCATCGCTCCTGCTGTTCGGATCGTTCCTGGCGTTCGCGGTCTATGATCGTATTTCGGTTGCGAAGCGCGGTGCGAGCGGGCCGTTAGGCGACGCCGAGCCCAAGAGCGTGATGAACGACGTGCTTGTCGTTGCGATCGGCGTCGCGCTTTACTTTGGATTGCTGTACGGCGGCCACGAATGGCTTATCGGCGTCTCGCCGCTGGCCTAAGCGTGACGTCCGATCGCCGCCGTTGGCTAACGGGTTAGAACCACGAACTCGGTGCCGAGGCCGTTTTCGTTTTGCGGCAAGTCGCGGTCGGAAATGATAAGCGAGGAGCCCGGCCGCGCGAGTTCGGCGATCGTCGACATGATGTTCGACGGAATGACGATTGCATCGAGTGCGCGTGCGGCCATGCGCGCATTCGCTTCCGTCGATTGATGGGCCGATGCCTCGATCCGATCGCGCCGCTTACGCGGCTGGTCGGGATCGTTCGTCGCGGGCGTATGCGCGCTGACGAGGTGCCATTCGAATGCGTCGGGGTCTTCCTGAGAGAAGCGCATCGCGGTGAACACGTGCGTGCCGACGCGCGAGACGAGTTGTCCGCCTGCGAGCGAGATCGGCGCTTCGAGCACCGGGTCGACACCCTGGCGGATCGAGATTTGGCGCGAGCGGAGGCTGATGAAAACCGAAACCGGCTTCAGGCGACGGACACTTTCCTTGTTGGCACTGATAAGGGCGGTCTGGACCGTGCGCAGGTCGATCTGGTTCTTGCGGACGAAGTCGAGTGCTGCGGTGCGCGTCGCTTCGGCGGCCGAGGACGCTGCCTGCTTGGCCGCGAATTCCAGTTCGTTGCGGGCAACTTCGGCGCGCGCCGCATCGACCTCCGCGGTGGCGTTGATGACGGCATCCTCGAGCGCGAATTCCTTGTCCTCGCTCCAGCCGGCCGGCGACTGAATGTAGGCGACGTAGGCCTGTCGCGCCGCTTCCTGGGCTCTCTGCGCCTGAATGACCGCGGCACGCAGCGGCTCGATGATGCGTCGTGCGGTGTCGAGTTCGGCGCGCGCGTCGCCTGCCTCCTTGACAGCGACCTTGGCTTTTTCGGTCGCGGCCACGCGTGCCCGTTCGGCGGAACGCATCTGCGATTGCAGGCGCGAAATTCTATCGGAGAACATGCGGTCGGCTTCGGCGCGGGTCGACGGGCGACGCTGATCGGATGGCGGCAACTCGGCGACGGCGCGCGCCAGGGCGGGCGTCACGCCGAAGAAGCGCGTCGCGTCGCCGCCTTCACCGAGGTCGTTGATTGCGACCTGCTGCTCCTTGCCAGCCGGCGCCGTATCGAGCGGAAGCGGCTTGAAGAGCTTCGGGTGGTCGAAAACGATGGGCGAGGTTTCTTCGCCCGTGACGATGACGCGCTGTTGGATCTTGGTCGTGCCGAACAGCGACCTGGCAAAGGAGTAGGGCAAGCGGATGCAGCCGTGCGAGGCGCGATAGCCGGGAACCACGCCGGCGTGGAGTGCGATGCCGGACCACGTTAAGCGCTGCATGAACGGCATCGGCGCGCCGGCATAGATGTTGCTGACGTGATGCTGGTTCTTTTCCAAGATCGAAAAGACGCCGGTGGGCGTATCGAAACCCGGCATCCCGCTCGAAACGCGCGATGAAGCGATCTCGCCGTTGACGTCGAAAACGCGTATGCGCTGCTTGCGCAGCGATACCAGCAGCAACAGCGGGCTTTGCGGCGTCGCGGATATGTTCGTGGAGTTGCGGGTGGTGGTTTCGCGGGCCAGCGTGGCCGCCGGCGCGCAGACAAGCGCTGCGAGGGCGACGGCGGATGCCAGAGCCCCCAGTTTTCGCGCAGTTCCCAAACCTGCGGTACCCATCGCACGCTACCCTTTGCAACCCCGGCGCCATACGCCTGTGCCGACCGGCTTTCAGCGAATGCGCAGACGGGCGAGACTGTAGCCGCCAACGCCCTTCGTTCTGGTTTACAGACCACAGTCGGCTGGCGCAATGTCAGTGGCAGTGGAACTCCACATACAAGTCGGAGATGTTGCGCCATTTCAACGTTGTCCGACCTAAATCCCGTTCACGGGACGCATAAAGAGCAGTTTACCAAGCAAGACACTTTGGCGGGTGCGGTCGCTGGTGAAGGCGGGCGTGAACGCCTATCTTTCCGGCACGGGCGCGCCGCCCGGGCAAATTAGGGCGCTCAAGGAGGCCCATGTCGATACAGCTGCCGCGTCGGCGCTTCATGGCGCCGGACATCACCCAACTCAAGGGCGTGGCGCCCATCGTAGCGCTTACGTCCTATCATGCGCACACGGCCGCGATCGCGGATGCGCACTGCGAATTCCTGCTTGTGGGCGACAGTCTCGGCATGGTCATGCACGGCTATGAGACGACTGTGCCGGTGCCGCTCGAACTGATGATCATGCACGGCAAGGCGGTGGTGCGTGGCTCAAAGCGGGCGCTCGTCGTCATTGACATGCCGTTCGGCACTTACGAGGAAAGCCCATCGGTTGCGTTCCGCAACGCGGCGCGCGTGATGAAGGAAACGGATTGCGGTGCCGTAAAGCTCGAGGGCGGACGGCGCATGGGCGAGACCATCCGCTTTCTCGTCGAGCGCGGAATTCCGGTGATGGCGCACATCGGGCTCACGCCGCAAACGATCAATGTTCTCGGCGGATTCAAAACGCAGGGCCGCACGCGCGATCAATGGCAGGCTATCGAGGATGACGCGCGTATCGTCACGGACGCGGGCGCGTTCGCCGTCGTGCTGGAGGCGATGGCCGCTCCGCTGGCGGAGCGCATCACCGCGGCAATAGAAATCCCCACGATCGGCATTGGCGCGTCGCCTGGGTGCGACGGGCAGATCCTGGTGATGGAGGATATGCTCGGGCTGTCGCCAAGGGTTCCGAAATTCGTCAAGAAGTTCGGGGCGGTAGCAAGCGCCATTAACGATGCCATCGCCGCCTATGCGGATGAGGTCCGTGCCCGCACGTTCCCATCGGTCGAGCACACTTACGAAGTGAAGCCGGATGGCGCGCCGCAGGCGAAACTTCAGGCGCAGGCGAAAGCCACGAAAAAGCCGAAGACCACGGCCACTTAGCTGCTTTCCCGGCGATTTGACTGAAAGAAAAATGACGCCGGGCTCGCAACGCTTGCTCCGGATGGTAGGATCGCTATCTATGCGGGGCCCAAGCCGGCTTGGCCGCGCCGAACGGCGTGCGACATTGGAATTGAGAGACGACGAATGGTCGACAATAACGACAGTCTTCTGCGCGAAGTGGAGGAGGAACTCCGCCGCGAACAGATGCAGAAGCTCTGGGCGCGCTACAACGGCCTGATCATCGGCCTAGCGCTTGCGATCATTGCCGGCGTGGGTGGGTATAAATATTGGGAATGGCAGCGTATTTCCGCCGCCGAGGCAGCCGGAACCGAGTACACGCAGGCGCTCAGACTGAACGACGAAAAGAAGGGCGAGGATGCGATCAAGGCCTTTGAGAAGATCGCGTCGGGCGGTCCGGAAGGCTTTGCGTCGCTGGCGCGCCTGCAGATCGCCGGCGCCGACGCCAAGGCGGGTAAAACCAAGGAAGCCCTTGCGGCCTATGAGGCGCTCGGGAACGACGCGCGCGCCGATCGCCTGTTGAAAAGCTTTGCACAACTGCAGGCTGCCTCTCTGCGGCTGGCCGATGCCGACTTTACCGAGCTTCAGAATCGCCTGACACCACTTGTAGCCGAGGGTCAGCCGTTCCGGACGAGCGCGCAGGAGCTGCTCGGACTGGCGGCGCTGAAGGATGGGAAGTACGACGAGGCGCGCAAGCAGCTCGAGCCACTTTTGATCGATCCGGCAGCGACGCCGGCAATTCAGGAGCGGGTCAAGATCGCTCTTGCCAAGATCGCCGAGGCCGAGACTGGATCGGCGGCAGCGCCCGAGCCGGCAAAGCCAGAGCCGGCGGCGCCTGCCGCAGCCGCACCTGACGCGGTCGCACCGGCGCCATCGGGCGCTGGAACGGACGCAGAAAAGAAATAGCCCGGTAGCGGGTGGGGACGACGAGGGAGACGGGATTGAGCGGAACGGAGGGGAGACGCCTGATTTCGGCAGCGATTGCCGCGGCGCTTGCGTCCGCTGCGCTGTCCGGCTGTGCCGGCGAGGGTCCTTCGCTTCCTAAGCTCAACGATCTCAATCCGTTTAAGGAAAAGCAGCAGCCGCTTCCTGGCCGCCGCATTTCGATCGTCGAACAGACCGACAGCATTGCGTCAAACTTGGCCGACGCGGACCATGCCATTGCGTTGCCGCCGCAGAGGACAAACGACAACTGGGCGCAGCCGGGAGGCGACCCGAACAACGCGCCCGGCCATCTCTCGCTCACCGGTTCGCTCAGCCAGCTCTGGAGCGCGGACGCGGGCACCGGCTCGTCCAAGAGCGGGCGGTTGATGGCCAGCCCCATCGTCTACGACGGTCGCGTCTATACGCTCGACGCCGACGGTGTCGTCACATCGTTCGGGCTATCGG
>CADECN010000068.1 GCA_902825785.1 uncultured Hyphomicrobium sp.
TGCTGCGCACGATCCAGGTGCTCTGCCGCCGGCAGAAGAACAACCCGCTGTTCGTGGGCGATCCTGGCGTCGGCAAAACCGCGATCGCAGAAGGGCTCGCGCGCAAGATTATCAACGGCGAGGTGCCGGAGGTTCTGCGCAACGCCACGATCTTCGCGCTCGACATGGGTGCGTTGCTCGCAGGCACACGCTACCGCGGCGATTTCGAGGAGCGGCTGAAAGCCGTGATGAAGGAAATCGAGGCCTATCCCGGCGCGGTTCTCTTCATCGACGAGATACACACCGTCATCGGCGCTGGTGCCACGTCCGGCGGCGCGATGGACGCATCCAACCTGCTGAAGCCGGCGCTTCAGTCGGGCACGCTGCGCTGCATCGGTTCGACGACCTACAAGGAGTATCGCCAGCACTTCGAGAAGGATCGTGCGCTCGTCCGCCGCTTCCAGAAGATCGACGTCAAGGAGCCGACGGTCGAAGATGCGGTCGAGATCCTCAAGGGTCTGAAGACCGTGTTTGAGGATTACCACCACATTCGCTACACCAACGAAGCCATCAAGGCGGCGGTGGAGTTGTCGGCGAAGTACATCCACGACCGTAAGCTGCCTGATAAGGCGATCGACGTGATCGACGAGACGGGCGCTTCGCAGATGCTGTTGCCCGAGAACAAACGCAAGAAAAAGATCACGACGAAGGAGATCGAGGCGACCGTCGCGACGATGGCGCGTATTCCTCCGAAAACCGTCACTAAGAGCGACGCTGAGGTCATTGCCAACCTCGATCGCGACTTGAAGCGGCTTGTGTTCGGACAGGACAAGGCTATCGATGCGCTGACGAGCGCGATCAAGCTCGCCCGCGCCGGTTTGCGCGAGCCCGAAAAGCCGATCGGCTGTTACCTGTTCTCCGGTCCGACCGGCGTCGGCAAGACCGAGGTTGCAAAGCAGCTAGCAAGCTTGATGGGTGTGGAGTTGCTGCGCTTCGACATGTCGGAATACATGGAAAAGCACACCGTCTCTCGTTTGATCGGCGCGCCTCCAGGCTACGTCGGTTTTGACCAGGGCGGCTTGCTCACCGACGGCATCGATCAGCATCCGCACTGCGTGCTGCTGCTGGACGAGATCGAGAAAGCGCATCCGGACCTGTACAACATCCTGCTGCAGGTAATGGACCACGGTAAACTCACCGATCACAACGGCAAATCGGTCGACTTCCGCAATGTCGTCCTCATCATGACGACGAACGCGGGCGCGTCCGATCTCGCCAAGCCGCCCATGGGCTTCAATCGCCAGAAGCGGGAGGGTGAGGACGCCGAGGCGATCAGCAAGATGTTCACGCCGGAGTTCCGCAACCGCCTTGACGCCATCGTTGCTTTCGGCGGTTTGACGCCGGAGATCATCACCAAGGTCGTCGAGAAGTTTATCTTCCAACTCGAGGCGCAGTTGGCGGACCGTGGCGTCTCAATCGAGCTGTCGGACGAGGCGACGCGCTGGCTCGCAGAAAAGGGCTACGACGACAAGTTCGGCGCGCGTCCCTTGGCGCGCATCATCCAGGAGTACATCAAGAAGCCGCTCGCCGAAGAGTTGCTGTTCGGCAAGCTCGAACACGGCGGCACCGTGAAGGTCCTCGTCGCCGGCAAGGGCGAGGATCGCACACTCACCTTCGACTACGTCCCCGTCGATCCGGCCAAGAAGCCGCGTTCGCCGGAGGATGACGACGACGATGACGGCCCTCAGCCCGTGCTCGTCGAGGCAACGCCCAAAAAGGCGTTGCCGGGTCCCAAGGAGAAAGGCGACAAGAGCAAATCGTCCGGAGCGGTTCCAAGTGTGCCGCGCAAAAAGAAAGAGGACTGAGTTCGCATAACCCTCAAAACATCGCGACGCCGGGCCAACGCCCGGCGTTTTTTTTGCGCTTTCCTCCGACGACCCCTGAATTCAGTCCAGTTGATCCAATCAGGAACGGCTTCAAATGTGATGAGCGCGAGCATCGAAAAGGCATGCGCGCGCCGCTATAGTTTCGACGGGGACTACCGCTGAAAAAATGGAGGTCCACCATGAAAGTCAAGGAAGCGATGCACAAGGGTGTCGAATGGGTTGGGCCGGACACCCCCGTAAAAGAAATCGCCAAGCTGATGCGCAAGCTCGATGTCGGTTGCGTTCCAATCGGCGAGAACGATCACCTGATTGGAATGGTGACCGACCGCGACATTGTCTGTAACGGGATCGCCAACGGCGCCTTCGACGCCAGCAAGACCAGCGCGCGTGAAGTGATGAGCAAGGGTATTCACTGCTGCCGCTAGGACGATGACCTCGAAAAGGCTATTGGCCACATGGAGAGGCTGAAGATCCGACGCTTGCCGGTCATCAACAAGAGCAAGCGGATGGTCGGCATTTTGAGTCTGGGTGACGTCGGCCATTCCGCGACGCGAGATGCGTTGGCCGATTGCGTGAAGAGCGTCTCCGCCCATCACGGATGATGGACGGGGCCTCGGTAAGCCGGGCGCGCCGCCCGGCTTTACCGCCTGCCGTAGACTGTGAAGAATAGTCCGTCACGCAAGCCTTCTAACCCTCCGCGATTTCTCAAGGCTTCCTCAAGCAATGTAATCAAGCGCCGCTCCTCGGGACTGTCGAAGAGCATGTAGTTGTCCAGTGTCTCGATCACCTCGACGATCAGCCCGGCGCAGATGATGACGCGGGAAGGGCCTATTTCTTCGGCTATTTCGGCCTCCCTGCCGCCACCGCTTGAAATCGGCCGTGCTGATGGGGGACGCCGTTCGGTCTTTGTGACGGGCGTCTGTTGGGCGGCGACCTGGGTCGTGGCCGCCAAAGCAGTCAAACCAGCGGCGCCAACAGCCGAAGCCATCAAAGCGCGTCGGGATAGTGTCATACGAACCTCCAAAAAAAGCCCCTACCTAACGGCGGGCGACTCGGCTGGTTCGTCTGACGGTCCCGCGGCATTCTCTATGGCGGGCTGCGCTGGTATACCGGTTCCCTGACGGCGCCGGTCTCCGCCTTTATCTTTGGCAACGGCATCGCCGCGGCTTCTACACGTTCGGAAGCTGGCATTAAATGGCGGCGCGTGTATTCGCTTTGTCCGCGAACGAAACCGAAGTTACGGCGGAACGAGAACAGCGAGCATCCCTTGCACGGCATTGACCTCAGCTCTTGGCAAAGCATCCTCTCGACGATCATCGGGCTCGCATTGTTTGCGCTGATCGGCATCGGCATCCGCCTGCTGATGATGTACACGATCCAGCAGCGCCGCGAGCGCATGAACCGCCAGATTAACGAACGCCTCCGTACGCTGATCGCCGCCTACAAGACTCTCGGTGGCTCGTTCACGGGCAACCTCATCGTCGATCCGACGCATTTGGGCGACCTTCGCCGGCGCGGGGAGGCAGCGGTCGATGGCGCAAGCGCAAGTGAGGCGGTCGTTCCGAATTCAAGCGAGGCCGGCTCGGGGTCGGAACGCGCGCGGCGCATCCGCGATGCCGTGGAAGCGGCCCTGTCCGACATCATCCTGCTTGGCACCGAGGGGCAGGTTCGGCTCGCCGACAGGCTGGCGCGCGAACTCGTGGCCGGTCGGCCCGTACAAACTGGGGAGCTCGTCGCATCGTTGCGAAACTTCATTCGCGAGGCTCTCGACCTGGATCCGGTCCCGTCCGATCTCGTCCTTCCGCCTCAAGGGCCTGCCCGCCCAACGAGCGCTGGCCAGGGCGGACGCGGCAGAGGCGAGCAGGGTCCGGGTCGCCAGGGCGGCGGCGGAGCCGGAGCGGGCATGGGTATGGGCGGCGGTGCAGCCCTCGGGATGGGCCTTGGCGCCGCGAGCGGCGGTACCTCGGCGGCTGACGACGACACAAATTTGGAATCCAACAAATAGTCGTCGTGACGCGGTGATATTCCATCATCGATAGCAAAGGATGCCGAGAGGTCCCATGCAAACGCGCGTCGCCGCCTGCTGCTGCGGTCAGCTCAGTATTGAGGTTCGGGGAGAACCGCTGGGCACAGGTGTATGCCACTGCCTTGCCTGCCAACGTCGAACGGGAAGTGTCTTTGCGGCGCTCGCCGCATTCGCGCCGCCCTATCGCATAACGGGCACGGCCACAGAATACGTGCGCACGGGCGATGCCGGCGGTCGCGCCCGATTTCGTTTCTGCCCGGTTTGCGGAAGCACCGTGTTTCACACCGACGAGGGGTCACCCCGAGGGTCGGTCGCGGTTGCGGTCGGCGCGTTTGCCGATCCCACTTTTCCGCCGCCGCAGGATTCCGTCTACGATTGCCGCCGGCATCCCTGGGTGCAGTTGCCGCCCGGCATCCAGGTGAGCGACAAGGATCCCGATTAACCGATCTTGGCCTGCCACAGCCAGACCTTGAGGCCGCCATGCGCGACTGGCCCGAATGGCTTGTCCAAGGCAATGCCGGTCGCGCGCGCAAGTGACACGTCGTTGGTGACGAGTCCGACGCGCCATCCTTTGAAGTGGGTGATGAGTGTCTGTCCAAGGGCGCGATAAAGCCCGTGCAACTTCGTCTTGTCGCCGATACGTTCGCCATACGGCGGGTTGACGATCACTAGTCCGGACGGCCCATCGGGCGCGGAACGTTCGCTCACCGTGCATTGCTCGAATGCGACGAACTTGTCGACGCCGGCGCGCGCAGCATTTTCGCGGCTCATGCGGATGGCGCCCGCATCGCGGTCGCTCCCGTAGAAGCGCGCGGTAGGCGTCGCATTGTGCCCTGTGCCCCGCATCGCCTCCCACGCTTGTGAATCAAAGGTCGCGAGTTTTTCAAACGCAAAGTGCCGCGATCGTCCAGGCAGTAACCCCGCCGCGATCTCCGCAGCCTCGATGACAAATGTGCCGGAACCGCACATGGGATCGACGACGGAGTGCGCACCGTCGAAACCACACTGACGCAGAAAAAGCGCCGCCATGTTTTCGCGCATGGGTGCGGCGTTGACCGCCTCTTTGTGCCCTCTTTTGTGCAACAGATCGCCCGAGGTATCGACGCTGATCGTTACAATATCGGTCTCGATTCGAGCGCGTACCGTCACCCCGGCTTCATCGTCGAATGGCGCACCGAGTTCCTCGCTGATCGCGCGCCGCACCCGTTCGGCGGCCGCACCCGAGTGATAGATGCGCGACTTGGAACACGATGCCTCGACCCGAAACGGCACGTCCGCGCGCAGGACCTCACCCCAAGCGATCCGCCGCGCGCGCTTGTCGAGTTGCGCCAAGTGAAGCGCGCGGAACGATGCGATCCGGGCAACCACGCGGCTCGGCCCGCGCAGGGTCAGGTTCGCGCGCCAGACATCGTGCCATCCACCCAGCATCGTCACGCCACCCGCGATCGTCTTTAGGGACTTGAAACCGGCGGCGCGCACTTCGTTCGCGAGCACGCTTTCAAGCCCGGGCGCGACAGCGAGGAAGATTTCGAACGGCGGATGAGTTGTCATCCCGCCTGCATATCGGGCCATCCATCCGGCGGGAAGTGCGATGAAAGTTAAGACTGCGAATTACAGCTATCGCGCCGTGATCGCACTCACGAAATCAGCAGCGGAGTCTTGCCGATCATTGACCGGTCGCTCACTTGCTTCACAAGAAAATCTGCGACATCAGCGCGCGATATGGAGCCCGCCCGCCAGTCCTTCATTTCGGCAAGAGCATGATAGCGGCCCGTCGCCGCGCCGTTTGTCAGCAATCCCGGTCGCACGATCGTCCAATCGAGGCCGCTTGCCTGAATGGTCTCTTCCGCGATGTCCTTGTCGCTATAGACGCGCGCGAGCAGAATGGGAAACATGATGTAGTCGTAGAGAAAGTTGATCCGGCCACGGCTGTTACCTGCGCCCGCGCCCGTCACCGCGATCAACCGCTTGACGCCGGCGGCCTGCATCGCGCTCACCATGACGCGCGTCGCCTCCGAAAAGAACGTTGTGCCAAAAATGAGATCCTTGGGATCGGATATGCCGATTGCCTGAATGACGGCGTCGGCATCGGCCACGGCTGCGCCGACATCGGCAGCCTTCAAGGCGTCGCCCGTGATCTTTTCGAGCTTTGGGTTCGAAATCGCGATCTTCGATGCGGAGCGCGCGAACGCGCGTACCGTGTGCCCGGCTGCAAGAGCCGCCTTGACGGTCTCCAGTCCGATACCGCGGCTCGCGCCGATGATCGTCACGGTCGCCATGTGGTCTCCTGTCGGATGACTACGCCAGCGCTGCCTTCAACTTCTCTGCGTTGGCCGCCAGAACGGCACTGTCTTCCATTTTTCCGGTATGCGGCTTTAGAGCGGCGCCCTCAAAACGCGGGATGACGTGATAGTGCAGATGAAACACCGTCTGCCCGCCCGCCGGCTCATTGAACTGCATAACGGTGATCCCGTCAGCCGCGAAAGCTTTTTTCGAAGCGTTCGCAACCTTCTGCACGAGAGGAAGGATTTGCGCGAGCACGGCCGGGTCGGCGTCGAGCACGTTGCGCGATGGCGCCTTGGGCACTACCAACGCATGTCCCGGCGATTGCGGCATCACATCCATGAATACGATGGCGTCGGCGTCTTCATAGACTTTGTGGCATGGAATTTCGCCGCGCAGGATCTTGGCGAAGATATTGTTGTTGTCGTAGCTCATGGCGGCTCCTGCTCAATCGTCGTGCGCGGATTCACGCGGCACGCTGCCGCCGTCCTTGCGATACGGTCCGAGTTCCGTCAAGCCGGCGTTCTCCGCCACGATCATCTGCCGTTCGCGCGCAAGGAAGCGCTGAACCGCGCTGCGCAGCCCTGTATCCGCGATCCAATGCGCCGAGTATGTCTCAACCGGGAGGTAGCCGCGCGCCAGCTTGTGGTCGCCTTGAGCGCCCGCCTCGACTCGCGCCATGCGGTGGCGGATCGCATGTTCGATCGCCTGATAATAGCACAGCTCGAAGTGCAGGCTGGGATGATGCTCGCTCGCGCCCCAATAGCGCCCGTAGAGGCAATCGCCGCCAATGAGATGAAGCGCTCCTGCAATCGGCCTGCCGCCTCTCTTGGCAAACAGCAGCAGACAGTTTTCGGGCATCGTCTGCCCGAGAAGTGAAAAGAACCTGCGGTTGAGATACGGACGCCCCCACTTGCGGCTGCCCGTCTCCATGTAAAACGCGAACATAAAGTCCCAGTCGCTTTCGGAGATATCGCGTCCCTGCAGGCTGACGATCTCAAGACCGGCCGACGTCGCTTCCGCACGCTCCTTGCGCACGGCTTTTCGCTTTCGCGAAGCGAGCGTCGCCAGGAAGTCGTCGAAGGATATGTAGCCGCCGTTTATCCAGTGGAACTGCTGTCCGGTGCGCGCCAGAAACCCGAGCCCGGCAAGCCGCGCCTGCGCCTCCGCGTCGAGAAAAGTCACGTGCACGGACGACAGCCCATTTTGACGTGTGACCTCCACCGCGGCCGCTGCCAGCAGCTGTTCGTCGTGCGCCGCGCGCGCGCCGGGCTTCACCAGTAGACGAGGCCCCGGTACCGGCGTGAACGGCACGGAAATTTGCAGCTTGGGATAGTATCGTCCACCTGCCCGCTCATAGGCGTCCGCCCAGCCGTGGTCGAACACGTACTCGCCCTGGCTGTGCAACTTGATGTAGCACGGCGCGGCCGCGGTAAGCCCGCCGGCATCGTCTTCGATGATGATGTGGCGTGGAAGCCAGCCCGTGCCATCACCGACACTTCCCGAGTCCTCCAGGGCCTTCAGGAAAGCGTGAGCAACAAAAGGGTTGAAGCGCTCGGGTGCCGGATTGGCACACGCATCCCACGCAGCTGCGTCTATACCGGCAAGTCCCTGCACGAGTTTGGCAACGACGTCGGATGTTTGCCTGATCGCGGTCATCTCACAAGCGCCAGTTTACGCCCCATTTCGTGACGGGAGCACGGCGCTTGCCGCATCGCAGTTGCGCGCGCCGTGCTGGCTTCATTTTAGGGCAAGAAGCCCTCGAAAATCATGGCGTCCGCCCAGTCCTCCGCGATCGCGCGCTGCCGCGGCGTTCGCACCGTCCAGGTAAAAACCGGCAAACCCGCCGCGCGTCTCTGCACCGTCGCCTCCGTCGGCAGTGCATCGACTTGGTAGGCGAAAAAATGGGGCGCTACATCGCCGGCCTCCCGCAGATCGCGCAAGCGCGCACGCCGCGCCGATGAGAGGCGGCCGCTCCACCAGCCATCGCCCTCATAGCTGCCGGATATGATGCCGCGCGGCAGATCCGGGTCGAGCTCACGGCACACGGCCAAGACATCGGGATCGAACGACATCAGTGCAATGGGACCCCGATAATCCATGGCGGAGATTACGATCTGGCGCAGGAACTCAAGGTCCGGCAGTTCCCATTCGCTTTTTATCTCGACCAGCAAGGGTTCGCGTCCGGCGACGAGTTCGAGCAGTTCGGAGAAAAGCAGGATGCGATCGTCGGCGTCTCGATATCTGAGCCCTTTGAGTGCCGGTACGGAAAGTTCGCCGATAACCCCCTTGCCCTCGACAAGCCTCTCGAGCGTCTCGTCGTGAAAGACAACCGGCAGGCCGCCGGAGGCTGGGCGCAAATCGCACTCGATGCCGTACCCGGAACGAATCGCCGCCTCGAAGGCCGCGGCCGTATTCTCGATGATGCCTTTGCGCGCATCATGCAGGCCGCGATGCGCGATGGCTTTGAGGAACACGTCTCGATCGAGCATCGCCTCAGCCGATCAGCAAGATGGCGTCGATCTCGACACTTGCGCCGGCGGGAAGCGACGCCACGCCCACCGCGGCACGCGTGTGGCGTCCGCGTTCGCCCAAAACGGCGACCATCAAGTCGGATGCGCCATTGATGACCTGCGGCTGATTTTTGAATGTGGGTGTGCAGGCAACATATCCCGTCAGCCGTAGCACGCGCGCGATGCGCTCTAGTGAACCAAGTGCAGTCTTGGCCTGCGCCAGAATGTTGAGCGCGCAGAACCGCGCCGCGTCCTGCCCCTGCGTTTCCGTGACGCCGTCTCCCAGCAATCCCGATACAATCGTTCCGGTCGCGTCCTTTGAAATCTGGCCCGAGACGTAGAGATGATTGCCCGCGATAAGCCACGGCACATAATTCGCGACCGGCTGCGGCGCCTCTGGCAATGCGAGGCCGAGCGCCTTCAGGCGGTCTTCGGCACTCCCTGCCGGATCCGGCGAAGTCATGAGGACAAGCCTCCAGTGCGACGGGAACGCCTTGCCCGGGCGTTTTACGGTTTGCCACCGCACTTGTGGCCGCCGTTCGGCCACTTTGCAATGGCCGGGTCGTGCCTATACTGTCCGTCTGCGGGCGATAGGAGCCAAAAACTTCGTGAACGCGATTTCCCACGCTGCCGGTCGCGCCGCTTTGGTGGCGCTCGCGCTTTTGAGTGCTACAGCGTCTTCCGCGACAGCAGATGTCGTGCCGCTTGCGCCCCACCGCGCAGTCTATGAATTCGAAATGACGGATGCCGCAGCCGGCTCGGGCGTCGCCGGCATCACCGGTCGCATGGTCTATGAGCTGAACGGTTCGAGCTGCGAAGGCTATACGCAAAATATGCGCTTCGTCACAGTGATGACGAACCAGGAGGGCGTCGAAACGCTCAACGATCTGAGAAACTCGAGCTGGGAGGACGGCAAGGGCGACAAGCTCCGTTTCTCTTTCAACCAGCTTCAGAACCAGATCGCGACCGACACGTCCCAGGGCGATGCCACGCGACCGAAGAAGGGCGGCCAGATCGTCGTCGATGTGGCGAAGCCGAAGAAAAAGAAGGTCAGAATTCCCGCTGAGTCCTTTTTCCCGATGCAGCATGCCCGCGCGCTGATTGCGTCCGCCAAGGCCGGACGCAATATCGTGACGGGCTATCTGTTCGACGGATCTGAAAAGGGCGAGAAGTATTATTGGACCAACGCCGTAATCGGTAAAAAGTATGGTGGCAGCTCCGTGCCTCTCGCAGCGGCGTTGAATCTGCCGCCGCAAATGGAAACCGTTGCGTCCTGGCCCGTCACCATCAGCTATTTCGAGATCGGCAAAGACAAGGAAGACAGCCTGCCCTCCTATGAGCTGCATTTCCGCTACTACGAGAACGGCGTCACCAACGATTTGAGGATCGACTACGGCTCGTTCTCCATTCGCGGCGAGCTGAAGGACCTCACGTTCCTCAACGCCGGCAAGTGTATTGAGGCGGCCCCCTAAGTCACCACTCGGCAAGCCATGCGGCTCCGCGCACGCCACTGGCGTCGCCCCAGACGGGTGGCCGCACGGTCACGATGACGTCGTCGGCAAAAATATGCGGTCGCATCAACTCGGGCAGCACACCGTAGAGGTGTCGAAGGTTCGATAAACCGCCGCCAAGAACGATGACGTCCGGATCGAGCACGTTGACAACGTGGGCGATGCCGCGCGCCACGCGATCTGCATGCCGGTCGAGGGTCGCAAGCGCCATCACATCGCCCGCATCGGCGGAACCGGCAATTGCCTCCGCCGGCATTTTCCTGCCCGTTAAACGTTCATGATCGGCTGCGAGCGCAGGCCCCGAAATCCAGCTCTCCATGCAGCCGGAGCGGCCGCACCAGCACGCAGGTCCCGGCACTTCGGTTTGGTTGGGCCACGGCAAGGAATTGTGGCCCCATTCACCAGCAATGCCGAGCGGGCCATCCACGATCTCGCCGTTGCGGACGATGCCTCCGCCGACACCCGTGCCAAGGATGACCCCGAGCACCGTTTCCGCGCCGCGACCGGCGCCGTCGATCGCCTCCGATAGCGCAAAGCAGTTGGCGTCGTTGGCGATGCGCACGGCACGGCCAAGCGTCCGCTCCAGGTCGCGTGCCAGATCGCGGCCGTTGAGCCATGTCGAGTTGGCGTTATGGACCAGCCCCGTGCGACGCGACACACTTCCGGGGATGCCGATGCCTGTGGCGACCTCGAGCAGTCCAGCCTCGGTCTCCAGTTCATGCACGAGCGCAGTGACCGCCGTAATTGTCGCCGCGTAATCGCCGCGCGGCGCCGCGATCCGACGCCGCGCCGTCTCCGCGCCCCCAGAGTCGAGCAGCACGCCCTCGATTTTCGTTCCGCCGAGGTCAATACCGATTCGCGAAGAATCCACTTCGCGTCGGATGCGGATCGCGGGCATGACGGCTCAGGCTCCGCGTTGCGACAAGGCGTTATGAGCGGGCGCGATTGCCTCGGGCGGGACGTTAGCCTCGGCACAGAATGCCAAGAGCAGGCTTTCATCCCCGAGCAAATAGTCGAGAACGGCCGCCTGCATGTCATTTGAGTCAAGTCGCGCGCGCAAATTTGCGATGTCGAGGCCCGTCAGCGACAGGAAGCGCGAGGCATGCCCGCTGTCGGCGACGATGAACGCCATGGCCTGCAGCGCCAGGGCCGAAGCCGTATCCAAATCGTTAAAACGCTGTTTGGGCGAAGATGATCTTCGGTTTTGCATGTGATGGCTCTTACCGACTTTAACTGTTGGTTACGGCTTCGAAGGCACACTGGCGGGCAGGGAACGGCCGAGAATCGGTGCACAACGCCATTGTTCGGTGTCTTCAAGGCGGTGGCGATGAACTACCAGGAATCCAGAGCGGGCGTCGAGCGACGTAGCCCGGATGTCAGGACATCCGCACGTACCGTCATGATCGTCGAGGACAACGAGCTCAATATGAAGCTCTTCCACGACCTGCTCGCGGCCCACGGCTATCGTACCATTCAGACGCGAAACGGCTTTGAGGCGCTTGATCTCGCCCGCCAGCACCGTCCGGATTTGATTTTGATGGACATCCAGCTTCCCGAGGTCTCAGGCCTTGAGGTAACGCGCTGGCTGAAGGACGACGACGAACTGCGCCACATTCCGGTGGTTGCCGTCACCGCCTTCGCGATGAAGGGCGACGAGGAGCGGATTCGCTCAGGCGGATGCGAAGCATACATATCCAAGCCCATCTCCGTGATGGGCTTCCTCGAAACGGTCCGGCGTTTCATCGGACCATCGGGTTCCATGGGGTCCGCGAGGGCGTAAGTTAAGGTTGGAGTTCTGTGCCATGACGGCGCGCGTACTCGTAGTTGACGACATTCTTGCCAACGTGAAGCTTCTCGAAGCTCGCCTTCAGGCAGAATATTTCGATGTGCTCGCCGCCCATAGCGGTCCGGAAGCCTTGGAGATCCTGGAGCGCGAGCGCGTCGACGTCGTCCTCCTGGACGTAATGATGCCCGGCATGGACGGGTTCGAGACCTGCCGCCGCATCAAGCTGAGCGCGCTTACGCATCACATTCCGGTCGTCATGGTGACGGCGCTTGACCAGCCTTCGGACAAGGTCACGGGGCTTGAGAACGGCGCCGATGACTTTTTAACCAAGCCCGTCGACGACATCGCTTTGGTGACCCGCGTCAAGAACCTTGCGCGCCTGAAGATGCTGAACGACGAAATGATCATGCGCGCATCGACGGGCCAGCAAATGGGCATTCCGGACGATGGCGCGCTCGCCCGTGCGATCTCCGCGCGCTCGGGTCGTGTGCTGGTAGTCGACGATCACCCCCGCTCGGCATCGCGCCTGCTGGAAGTTCTTGCCAAACAGAACGAGGCCTTCGCGGAGCGCGATCCGCAGGCCGCGCTGATGCGTCTTGCTGAGCACAACTTCGATCTGGCGGTCGTGAGCCTCTCGTTGCAGAGCGCCGATGGACTGCGTCTGTGTTCGCAGATCCGCTCTCTTGAGCGGACGCGCCATTTGCCGATCATCATCCTGGTTGAGCCGGGCGACGAGGCGCGCCTGCTCCGCGGCCTCGACATGGGCGTCAACGACTATCTGATCCGCCCAATCGATCGTCACGAACTCATCGCCCGCGTCAAGACCCAGATCAAGCGCAAGCGGCACTCCGATTTCCTTCGGCACAGGCTCGCCGAGAGCGTCGAGATGGCAATTACCGACCCTCTGACTGGCTTGCACAATCGGCGCTACATGGAAGGACACATGAAGACGCTGGTCAGCGATGCGCTCCGCGTCGGGCGCCACCTGTCGCTGTTGGTGGCCGACATCGACCACTTCAAGGCGGTCAACGACACCTACGGTCACGACGTCGGTGACGCGGTGCTGCGCGAATTCGCACTTCGCTTGAAACGCAATACACGGGGCGTTGACCTCGCCTGCAGGATGGGCGGGGAAGAGTTCGTGATCATCATGCCGGATACGGATGTCGCTCGCGCTTATCAGATAGGCGAGCGACTGCGGGCCAGCGTTGCTGCCGAAAATTTTGCCGTTGCTGGAGAAACAGGCATCCGCGTCACGGCGAGCGTTGGCATCGGAACCTTGGAGCGGGCCGACGATACGCCCGAAACAGTGTTCAAACGGGCGGACAACGCGCTGTACGCAGCCAAGCGCCGCGGCCGTAATCGCGTCGTCGCCGAGGCCGCGTGATCGGACGCCCGGCCCGCCTCCACCGGTGACCGTCGTTCACGTGCCGCAGCCCACGACGGCATGTCACAAGTGCTGCAGAAGCAAAAAATCCAGCGCACTTCAAACTGTTGGGTCGGCTAAGCTCTGACACTGGCTGCGCGAATCGTTGCGAATGAAGCACACTCAAGGCGGAACTTGCATTTGCTCACAATCTCTGGCACCACTTCACGGGCATTAACCGGGGTTTAATAAACAGCTGAATTTTGCATGCGCGTCAGGCATGGCTATCGCTAGGCATGTTTGACGTTTCATCGATCCCGCAC
>CADECN010000069.1 GCA_902825785.1 uncultured Hyphomicrobium sp.
ATCGGTACGCTGCTGGCGCTTTATGGACGGACGCATGCGTCATCGGCAATTACGCGACGTGTCATGAATGTTCGGCTATAAGGGCGTGGGCCTTGCGTTCATGGTCGCTTCACCGTCCGGCTGTTAACCAAGCCCAATTCGAACCTCCAATGTCATGATGCAATTTTCACCTCGGCTTCTCGTGTCGGCCTTCATGCTCTCGGGCGTCGCGAACCTCGCGGAGCCCGTGCACGCGCAGGAATGTCTTGCAGACTGGGGAATCGCGGGTGAAATCGTTCGCCGCCAGGGGTTGGTGACGGTCGATGAAGTCGCGCGCGAAATCCTGCCGGGAGGACGGGGGCAAATTCTCAAATCCACGCTTTGCCGTAAGGGCACGGGCTACGTTTACAAAGTCGTCGTGCGCGATGGTAAAGGGCAATTGAGGAGCATGGTCGTGCCGGCCCAGAGGCAGCCCGAGGAACAGGGCTCAGGGGAGCACGGTCTTGAGGACCCCATCCTTGAGGACCGCAGGCTTGAGGATCAGGGCGACCCGGTAGAAGTTTTGCCACAAGACCCGCTATATAAGGCGGGCCAATAGCATCGCGGGAACCAAGCTGTGCGCGCGCTCGTCGTCGAAGATGACAAGGACCTCAATCGTCAGCTCGTCAGCGCGCTGAGCGACGCGGGCTTTGCCGTCGACACCGCGATGGACGGCGAGGAAGGGCATTTCCTCGGCGATACCGAACCCTACGATATCATCATCCTCGATCTCGGCCTGCCGAAGATGGACGGCATCTCGGTGCTGGAACAATGGCGACGCGCCGAGCGCAAGATGCCCGTCATCATTCTGACGGCGCGCGACCGCTGGAGCGACAAGGTCACCGGCATGGATGCTGGCGCTGACGATTACGTCGCCAAGCCGTTCCACATGGAGGAATTGCTTGCACGCGTGCGCGCACAGGTACGGCGGGCCTCGGGTCATGCGCGCTCGGAGATCGAGTGCGGTCCGCTGAGGCTCGATACCAAGTCGGCGCGCGTGACGTGCGACGGACAGCAAGTGAAATTGACCTCGCACGAGTTCCGGCTACTGGCCTATCTGATGCATCACAACGGGCGCGTCGTGTCGCGCACGGAGCTTGTCGAGCATCTCTACGATCAGGACTTCGACCGGGATTCCAATACGATCGAGGTCTTCATCGGCCGGCTGCGCAAAAAGATTCCCGGCGACGTCATTCAGACCGTGCGTGGCCTGGGCTATCGCATGAGCCATGGGCCAAATGAGGCTTAACTCGCTCGCGACGCGGTTGTTTGCCACCGCGGCGGCCTGGACGATCGTGGTGCTGCCGCTTGCCGGCTATCTGATCTACTCGCTCTATCGCAATGATGTGAACCTGAGCTTCGATCTGAGGCTCAAGAACCTGCTCGACGCGATTGCCGTCGACAGCATGAACACCAATGGCGACGAGCCGGTGTTCCCCCAGAACCTTTATGAACCGTTGTTCGAGGTTCCGAACTCGGGCTGGTATTGGCAGATCCGTCCCGTTAACGGCGCGGCG
Source organism: uncultured Hyphomicrobium sp. (assembly GCA_902825785.1). Classification (GTDB taxonomy): domain Bacteria; phylum Pseudomonadota; class Alphaproteobacteria; order Rhizobiales; family Hyphomicrobiaceae; genus Hyphomicrobium_B. The sequence goes on from CADECN010000069.1 coordinate 1,536, forward strand.
GGACGCACCATGGTGTCGCCGTCGCTCGTCAGCAATCTGCTGCCGTCTCCCTACGAGAAGAAATTTCCGAGCGACGAGACAGGCACGCGCTGGAGCAATGTGCCCGGGCCCAACGGCGTCACGATTCGAACGCTGGAAGTGATCGATGCGCCAGGTCACGATCCGACGAAGACGCAGTATTCGGTGATCGTTGCGGGTCCTTACGACTGGCTCGACGCTCAGTCGCGGGCTTTCCAATACAAGCTCATGCTGGCGCTAGCGCTCGTGGGCACCGGTCTGCTCGCGGCAACCTGGCTGCAAGTTCGCTTCGGTCTGCTGCCGCTCCGGCGCATCGAGCGCGGGCTTTCCAGCGTGCGATCCGGCGAGGCGGAGCGGCTGGAAGGGCAGCTTCCGGCCGAGATCGAGCCTTTGCAGACCGAGCTCAACGCGCTGATTGATTCCAACCAGGAGATTATCGAGCGGGCGCGCACCCAAGTGGGTAACCTGGCGCACGCGCTCAAGACGCCGCTTGCGGTCATTACCAACGAGGCGCGCGAAGACAACAGCCAGTTCGGCTCCAAGGTGGCCGAGCAGGCGCAACTGATGCGCGATCAGGTCACACATTATCTCGACCGGGCGCGGATTGCGGCACGGGCTGGCGCTATCGGCCGTGTCACGCCGGTCGAGGAGACGTCCGAACCGGTGGTGCGCGCGCTCGAGCGCATCAACCGCGAGAAAGGCATGGCCATTACCATGGATGTGCATCCAGAGGCCAAGTTCCAGGGCGAAAAGCAGGACCTGGAAGAGATGCTCGGCAATTTGCTCGACAACGCCTGCAAGTGGGGGCGTAGCTCGGTCCGCCTCACGGGCCGCGTTTCCAGTCCAGTTGACAGCAAGGTCAGGGGCAAGCGTTTGCTGCTTTCGGTTGAAGACGACGGGCCGGGACTGACGGACGAGCAGCGAGCGCGAATCGGCAAGCGGGGCGTGCGTTTGGACGAATCGATGCCAGGTTCGGGGCTCGGCTTGTCGATTGTGAGCGACCTTGCAGCGTCTTATCGGGGGTCGCTGCGGCTGGAGCGTTCGTCTGCAGGCGGATTGAAAGCCATACTAGATTTGCCCGCGGCATGAGCCATCCGACGTATTGCGCCGCAAAGCTGGGGGCCAGCGTCGCAGATTTGCCTAAATCGCAGTAGATTTCCGCCATTACGGGGATGCATTTCGGGGCTAACCGGAGCATATGCTTCGACGGGGTACGCGGCGGGCGCCGCGCGTGCAGGGGATCAACGAGCAACGAGGTTTGCCATGAGCGCTGCGCGCTTAGTCTGGGCCGTGCCGGTCATTGCGATGATCGCGGGGTGTGGGCCTAATGGGCCGAACCACCAGGACACCGGTATGGTGCTTGGCGGCGTGGCCGGCGGTATCGTCGGCAACCAGATCGGGAAAGGCCGCGGGAACGTGCTGGCAACGGTTGCGGGTGCCGTCGTGGGCGGCGTCATCGGCAGCGAAATCGGCCGCAATCTCGATGAGCGCGACCGCCAGCTCGCGGTGGAAGCCGAATACGACGCGCTTGAGCGCGGACAGTCGGGATCACCGCGTAAATGGCGTAACCCGGACAATGGTCGCTATGGCGAGATCGTGCCCAGCAAGCCATATAAGCGTGGTGCCGAGGATTGCCGGGACTACACGCACACGATCTACGTCGATGGTCGGCCGCAGCAGATGCGCGGCACCGCTTGCCGCAATCCGGACGGCACCTGGCAGAACGTTGGGTAACGGGAAACGTCTCCGTAAGGTTCGGGAGACATTCATCACGGAGCGCGACAATTGCGTGAACGGAGCCCGCGCGGCTTGCGTCATTCGTTGCGCGCACCTATTCCCTCCCCGAGATCAACTCGGGTAACACGGTATGCTGTTCTGGATCGCGACAGCTTTGATGGCGGTGGGAGTGACGTGGGCTCTCACGCGCCCGCTGCTGGGCGAGCGCAACGAACTTCGTGACGCGGGCGATGCCGATATCGCCGTCTACAAGGATCAGCTCGCGGAAATCGAGACGGATCGAGCGCGCGGCGCGTTGCCGGCGACCGAGGCCGAGCAAGCGCGGGCGGAAATCGCGCGCCGGTTGCTGCGCAAGCCGATCACGAGCGAAACGGCCGCTGCTTCGAGCGACGTGGGCTTCATCAAGCCGACCTATCTGACGCTGACGCTGGCATTGCCCGTCGTGAGCCTAGCGCTGTATCTGGCGGTAGGTGCGCCGGGTATGCCGGGGCAGCCGCTCGATGAACGGTTGGGGCGCACGGTCGAGAACGCCACGACCAATGATCTCGTCGCACGCGTCGAGGCGCGCCTGCGCGATCTACCGGAAGATGGGCGAGGTTGGGACGCCATCGCGCCGGTCTACTATTCGCTCGGCCGCTACGAAGAGGCGGCGTCGGCCTTTGCGACGGCGATAAGGATATTGGGCGAGACGCCAACGCGGTTGCAGGGATTTGCAAACGCGCGGATTCGCGCGTCCAACGGCATCGTGCCGGAAGACGCACGCGCCGCCATGGAGCAGGTTCTGAAGGTCGAACCGCAAAGGCCCGAGCCACGCATCTGGCTCGCGCTCGCCAAAGAGCAGGACGGCAAGAAGAGCGAGGCGATCTCGGACTATCGCGCGCTGTTGAAAGACGCGCCCAGTGACGCGCCTTGGAAAGGATTTCTCGAGGAGCGTATCGCGGGCCTTGAAGGGACGGCGCCCGCAAACGCGCCCGCGGCCGAAAACGAGCCCGGGCCAGGTGGCATGGACCCGGCGACGATTGCCGCCATGTCGCAGCAAGAGCGGCAGGATATGATCAACCAGATGGTCTCGCGCCTTGCCGAGCGTATGAAAACCACGACACATGACGCCGAAGGATGGTTGAAGCTGATCCGCGCCTATCAGACGCTGGGACGCAAGGATGACGCGTTGAAGGCGCTGAGCGAGGCGCGCGCGGGGCTTAAAGCTGATGAAACGGGACTGAAGAGCGTCAACGAACTGGCCCGGCAGCTCGGATTGGAAGGATGAGGCGGTGAGGACGTTTTCATGACGCGGAAGCAAAAGCGCGGCTGGCTGATTGGCGGGGGCGTTGCAGTGCTCGCGGCCGCCGCCATGCTCGTCATGGTTGCGCTGCGCGATAGCGTCGTGTTCTTTCACACACCGAGCGACATTGCCGAAAAAGGCGTTCCGGCGGGACAGAGAATAAGGCTCGGGGGACTGGTGGGCCAGGGTTCGGTCGTGCGCGGCGAGGGTACGCACATCACGTTCAATGTGACCGATACGCTGAAGGATATTCGTGTAACCTATGATGGCGTTCTGCCGGATCTGTTCCGGGAAGGGCAGGGCGTGATCGCGGAAGGCATGTTGACGAGCAATGGTGAGTTTACGGCCGACAGCGTTCTGGCCAAGCACGATGCGACGTACATGCCGCCGGAAGTTGCCAAGTCCCTGGAGGCGCGCGGCGTGAAGCTCGGCTCGGGCGCGCACCCGGGCGAGGAGACGACAAAGCAGGAATAGCGAGGCGCGCATGATCGTCGAGTTTGGACACTTCGCGCTGATATTGGCGCTCTTGGTTGCCACGGTGCAGATGGTCGTGCCGGCCGCAGGTGCCCGGCTGCGAGACAGCCGGATGATTGCGGTGGGCGAGCCCGCCGCGGTTTCGCAATTGCTGCTTCTGCTGGTCGCCTTTCTCGCACTCATGCACGCGTATGTGACGTCGGACTTTTCCGTCGCCAACGTTGCAGCGAACTCTCATTCGACCAAGCCGCTGATCTACAAAATATCGGGTGTGTGGGGGAACCACGAAGGCTCAATGCTTTTGTGGGTGTTGATCCTGGCGCTGTTCGGCGCAGCGGTCGCGTTGTTCGGCGACAATCTTCCGGCGACACTAAAGGGCAACGTGCTGGCGGTGCAGGCATCGATCTCCGTCGCATTTCTGCTGTTCCTGCTTTTGACCTCCAATCCGTTCGAGCGCCTGCCCGTTCCGCCATCGGACGGCCAAGGGCTGAACCCGATCCTGCAGGACCCGGCGCTCGCCTTTCACCCGCCGTTTCTGTACGTCGGATACGTTGGATTTTCGATCGCGTTCTCGTTCGCGATCGCAGCCCTGATCGAAGGGCGCATCGATGCGGCTTGGGCGCGCTGGGTCCGTCCGTGGACGCTCGCGGCCTGGATGTTCCTTACAATCGGCATCGCGATGGGGTCGTGGTGGGCCTATTACGAACTGGGCTGGGGCGGCTGGTGGTTCTGGGACCCGGTCGAAAACGCATCCTTCATGCCGTGGCTTGCGGGCACGGCGCTGCTGCACTCGGCGCTGGTGATGGAGAAGCGCGAGGCGCTGAAGGTCTGGACGATCCTGCTCGCGATCCTCACCTTCTCGCTGTCGCTGATGGGCACTTTTATCGTGCGTTCGGGCGTTCTCACGTCGGTTCATTCGTTTGCGGTCGATCCGGCGCGTGGCGTTTTCATTCTTGGAATTCTTGTGCTGTTCGCCGGCGGCGGGCTGCTGATGTTCGCGTTGCGCGCGAAAGAACTGCGGATCGGCGGCGTGTTCTCGCCAATCAGCCGTGAGGGCAGCCTGGTGTTGAACAACTTGTTGCTGGTGACGGCGACGGTGACGGTGCTGGTCGGCACACTCTACCCGCTCGTTCTGGAAGGGCTGACGGGCGACAAAATTTCGGTTGGGCCGCCGTTCTTCAATTCCACCTTCGTGCCGCTGATGATCCCGTTGTTTCTGGCGCTGCCGTTCGGTCCGCTGCTGGCGTGGAAGCGGGGCGATTGGCTGGCCGCATCGCAGAGGATGCTGGCGGCCGCCGTGGTTGCCCTGGTAGCGCTTGTCGCGAGTTACGCCTTGACCGAACGGGGGCCGTGGCTGGCTCCGTTCGCGATCGCGCTTGGTGTTTATGTGATGGCGGGCGCGCTGACCGATTGGGCGTGGCGCGTGAAGCTTGGCTCGGCGGGAAGCGAAGAGGTCTGGCGGCGAGCGCGCAACTTGCCGCGCAGCGCATATGGGACGCTGCTTTCGCACTTCGGCGTCGGCCTGATGGTGATCGGGATCACCGCCACGTCGGCCTATCGGGAGGAGCACATTGTCGTCATGAAGCCCGGGGACCATGTCGCCGTGGGCCGCTATGACGTGACGTTCAAAGGCGCTGCGCCGGGACGCGGACCCAACTATCGCGAAGATATCGCTCAGTTCGACGTGGCGCGTGACGGCGCGATTGTCTCGCGGCTTGCTCCTTCCAAGCGCCTCTACGACGCGCCGCCGCAGCCGACGACGGAGTCGGGCATTCATGCGACCTGGCGCGGTGACCTCTATATCGTGATCGGGGATGAGCAAAAGGACGGCGGCTACACCGTGCGCGCCTACTTCAATCCGCTCGTGCGCTTTATCTGGTTTGGCGCACTGATCATGTTCATCGGTGGCGGGCTATCGCTGACGGATCGGCGGCTGCGGGTCGGCGCGCCCATCAAGCGGCGCGCGTCGCCGGTTGCTCCGGTGCCTGCGGAGTGATGGGGGTGAGGAGGGTGAGGTGGAGGAGTGTCGGGTGGCCGTTCCGGGTTGCCGGTTTTGCCTTCGGTCTTGCCGCGATGGTTGGTGCCGCACCGGCCTTCGCGGTTCATCCCGATGAGGTGCTGGCTGATCCGGCGCTTGAGAAACGAGCAAGGGCAATTTCGGCAGGGCTGCGCTGCCTTGTGTGCCAGAACCAATCCATCGACGACAGCGACGCGCCGCTCGCGGGCGATCTTCGCCGTCTCGTGCGCGCACGCCTTGAGGCGAAAGACAGCGACGATCAGGTGCTCGAGTACGTCGTGGCGCGCTACGGCGAATTCGTACTATTGAGACCGCCGTTGAAGCCTGAAACCGTTATTCTGTGGGCCAGTCCGCTCATCGTGCTGCTGGCGGGCGTGCTTCTCGCAATGCGGGCGGGCCGGGCGCAGCGTGAGCCCGACATGGGTGCCGCGGATACAAAGCTGACGGAAGCGGAACGGGCGGAACTCGATCGCATCCTCAGCGATAAATCCTAGGACTAGCGGTCCATCTCGTCCCACGTCTCTTTCAGCAGCGCGCGTCGCAGCAGTCCGGTCGGCTTGCGCCCTTTGGACATTTCGAAATCGCGCACGGCGTCCATCAGCGTGGCGTTTGCGCGCCCAATGATCGGCGAGCGATAATAGCCAAGGCGCTTCAAGGCGAGTTCCAGGCGCCTGATCTCGGTCGGACTTTCGAGCAGTTCGCGAGCTTGCAGCTCGGTGAGAGCCGGGACGACGGCGGCAATGCGCACGGCCGTATTCGCGACCGGCTTACTGGTCGGCTCAGTCGCGCTTCCAGCTGCTGCGACCATTCCTTTCGAAAGCACGTAGGTACCGACGTTGATGGCAACGACGTCCGCCGCATCGCTTCCGGAGCGACGGGCGAGCATGGGCGATCCGGATGAGCCGCTACCGGTGTCGCAATCGTGGAAGAAGAGTGTGCCCGATGCCGTGAAATGGCGGGCGACCGCGTTCGGATCGGCGAAGGCGACAGAGCGGCAACCACGCGAAATAGCAAGGTCGGCATCCTGACGGTCGCGGTGGAATGCGATCTGGTCGATGCGGCCGGCACGGGCGGCGTCCAGCAGATCGGCATTATCACCCGCAGAGAGCCGCACGACGCGGCCGGAGCAAAGCGGTCGCGCGAGCTTCGCGACGGCCCAGTCGGTAGCGGCGGCAATCGGCGGACTGGTGTGCAATTTGTCGGCGCCTGCGATGACGTTCTGGCCCTCGTTTTCGATGGCGGAGCCTGCCAGCCGTGACTGCGCGCCAGCTTTGGGAAGCTGGAATGTTATGCGCGCCAGATCCTCGGCGGCCGCAACATCGCTGCCGTTGAGGCAGTGGCCGGCGGTCGCGATGATGTCGGCGGCCACGCAAAAGGCCGTGCAGAAGGGCGCCGCGCCGACGCGCGCCAAAGTACCGATAGACTGTGCGGGGATTTGCGCGCCCACGGGTCGGCGATCATCGCGTCCGAAGACGGCGGCTTGGACGCCGGCCGCAAGGACGGTCAACGCCAACAAAAGTATGGGTACGATCGGCCATTTCGTGACCCGCATCGGGACGCCTCGCGAGCGCGCGAGCGCCCGACATTACCAACAGTTAAGACGGCCGACATGCTACGGTAAGCCCGCACTCGCTAACGCTCCATCCCTAGGGCAGGAATCGCCTTTTCAGGATCGGAGACACACGGATGCGCTTTCGCCATCGAGCATCGACCACAGAGAAATTCACCAGAGCAAAAAGCGCGCCAATCGTTTTGGCGCTCGCCGGCGCCACGGCACTCGGCCTGGGATTTGCGGGCCCAATCCAGCCGGTGCGCGCTGAAGCGCCGGCCGCCGGCGTCGAGACACCGTTCGGCCGTGCGCCGCTGTCCTTTGCCGATCTTGTCGACAAGGTAAAGCCGTCGGTCGTGTCCGTTTCGGTCGTCAATGATGGCGGCGCCGCGAAGGTGGCCGACAACAAGGGCGGCAAGGGCGGTGGCGGCGGCGGATTTACCGTTCCGGACCTGCCCGAGGATCACCCTCTGCACGATTTCTTCAAGAACCTGCCGAAAGAGTTCGGCCAGCCGGACGGCGGCCGTCCCAAGATCATGCAAGGTCAGGGTTCGGGCTTCGTTATTTCGCCGGACGGGTATGTCGTGACGAACAATCACGTCATCGATGGCGCAACGAAGATCCAGCTCATTTTCGACGACGGCAAAAAGTACGATGCCAAGCTGGTCGGTACCGATCAGCGGACCGACGTTGCGCTTCTCAAGATCGAGGGCAACAACAAGCCGTTCCCCACCGTCAAGCTTTCGACCAAGGAGCCGCGCGTCGGAGACTGGGCGCTGGCGGTCGGCAACCCGTTCGGTCTGGGCGGTTCGGTGACGGCGGGCATTGTGTCGGCGCTTGCGCGCGACATCGGCTCGGGTCCTTACGACTACCTGCAGATTGACGCGGCGGTGAACCGCGGCAACTCGGGCGGCCCGACGTTCAACCTTGACGGCGAAGTCATCGGCGTCAACACGGCGATCTTCTCGCCGTCGGGCGGCAACGTCGGTATTGCATTCGCGGTGCCCGCCAAGACCGTTGCCGATGTCGTTTTGCAGCTGAAGGATGGCGGAACCGTCAACCGCGGCTGGCTCGGCGTGAAGATTCAGAACGTCGACGAGGACACGGCTGCGAGCATCGGCCTCAACGAGGCGAAGGGCGCATTGGTGAGCGAAGTGACGGCCAACGGCCCTGCGGCCGATGCCGGCCTCAAGGCTCAGGACGCGATCCTGCAGATCAACGCGGATGCGATTGCCGATAGTCGTGACCTGGCGCGTAAGATCGCCGAGATGTCGCCCAACACGACGGTTGACGTCAAAATCTGGCGCAACAATGCCGAGCAGAGCGTGAAGGTGAAGCTTGGCCTGTTCCCGAAGAATCCTGAGACCGCGATGCTGGGCGGCCAGGACGAAAGCCAGGAAGAAAAGCCTTCATCGCTCGAGCTCAGCCAACTCGGCATCACGTTGATGCCGGCACGCTCGGGCAGCGGTGGCGTGGTCATTGCCGAAGTCGATGGATCTTCGGATGCGGCCGAGAAGGGGCTCAAGTCTGGTGACGTGATCCTCGAGGTTTCGGGCCAGGTTGTCGCCAAGCCGGACGACGTCGTCTCAGGCGTCAAGAAGGCCCAGGACATGAAGCGGACAGCCGTTTTGCTGCACATCAAGTCGGCTGACCAGAAGCGCTTCGTCGCCGTACAGCTCAGAGACAGCAAGGGCTGAGATTTACGGGTGTGTTTGTCGGGGCGGTCTCAACCTAGAAACGTTGAGCCGCCTCGACGCGTGTTCGCAGTCCCGCTAAATGAGAGAGGATTTCGAAATTTCCATTGGGTCAAATTTGATGCGGGTGCTGGTGATCGAGGACGACAGGGAAACGGCGCAGTTTCTCCAGAAGTCTCTCAAGGAAAACGGGCACACCGCCGATCTGGCGGGCGATGGCGAGGCCGGCCTTGGCCTTGCGATCGAAGGTAACTACGACGTCCTCATCGTCGATCGCATGCTGCCCCGCCTGGACGGACTGAGCGTCATCAAGACTTTGCGTTCGGAAGGCAACCGGACGCCCGTTCTCATCCTTTCGGCATTGGGCGAGGTCGACGATCGGGTCAAGGGTCTGCGCGCCGGTGGCGACGACTACCTCACCAAACCATACGCCTATTCCGAACTACTGGCGCGCGTCGAAGCGCTCGGGCGGCGGTCAGTGCCTGAGGAGCAGCAGACCAAGTACGTCGTGGGCGATCTGGTGCTCGACAGGCTATCGCATCGGGTCACGCGCGGGGGGGAACACATCCTGTTGCAACCGCGCGAGTATCGGTTGCTCGAATACCTGATGCAGCACGCCGGTCAGGTCGTCACGCGCACGATGCTGCTGGAGCACGTCTGGGACTATCACTTCGATCCGCAAACCAACGTCATCGACGTTCACGTTTCCCGGCTGCGCTCGAAGATCGACAAGAATTTCGAGAAGCCACTGCTGCACACTGTACGCGGCGCGGGATACACCATTCGTGACGGCCCTGTTTGACCGAATTGCGAAAGCCGCTTCGACGACCGCGTTCCGCTGGAGCGCGGCGGCGGTTGCGTCATACCTGCTCGCCGCTGCCTTCCTGATCGGGTTTCTGTTCTCCAAGACAAACGACATCCTGACCGAGCAGACGCTCGCGGGGCTCAGGGCGGAAGCGCGTTTTCTCCTTGGTGAAGCGGCGGCGGGCGGGGCCGAAAGCCTGAGAGCCCGCGTTGCCGCGCTGTCGCGCCCGGATGGGCCGGGGCTTTATTTCTTGAGCGACGCGGCAAGCGGGAAGCTGGCCGGCAACCTCAACAGGGTTCCGCCGGAACTGGCCGGTAATCCCGACGGCGGCATCTTCGCGTATCAGCCACAGCGCACCACCAACGGCCGTCCGCGGCTCGCCGTTGCATTCCCCATGTCGTTGCCGGGTGGACAATCGCTGCTGATCGGACGCGACATCGACGACCAACGCGCCTACGCCGAAACTGTGTGGCGCACGTTCCTGTTGGGCTTTGGCGCGTTGTCGCTGCTCGGGCTGCTGGGTGGATTGACCGTCAGCCGGCTCATTCTCAACCGTATGGATACGATCACGGCCACCAGCCGTTCGATCATGTCGGGCGACCTTTCGCGACGCATCCCGATTGACGGCACGGGCGGCGAACTGGATGCGCTGGCACATAACCTCAACGACATGCTGGATCGCATCGAGGGCTTGATGAGCGGTCTCAAGGAAGTGTCCGACAATATCGCGCACGATCTGAAGACGCCGCTCAACCGTTTACGGAACTCCGCCGAAGCCGCGTTGCGGGAATCGCGTGGCGCGGACGGTTACCGCGAGGGGCTTGAGCGCACGATCGAGAAGGCGGACGAGTTGATCAAGACGTTCAATGCGCTTCTGCTGATTGCACGGCTCGAAGCCGGCGCGCTGGAGGAGAGCCTGGAGACATTCGATCTGGGCGCGCTTGTCGAGGACGTATCTGATCTCTATGCGCCGGCGGCTGAGGAGGCGGGGTTCAACCTGTCGATCGAGGCGCGGCCGGGCGTGCGGGTGCGCGCCAACAAGCAGCTGATGGGGCAGGCGGTCGCCAATCTGATCGACAACGCCATCAAATACTCGGCCGCCAGCGGCGTCGGTAATGCCATTACGGTTAAATCCGGCGCATTGGGCGATGGCGCGTTTATCTCGGTCGCCGACCGCGGGCCGGGTATTTCGGCCTGTGATCGCGCGCGTGCGCTGAAGCGCTTCGTGCGGCTTGAGGAAAGCCGGACCAAGCCCGGCACGGGGCTCGGGCTCAGCCTCGTTGCAGCGGTGGCGCGGCTGCACCACGGCGAGGTTCGCCTGGAGGATAACGACCCGGGGTTGCGCGTTGTGCTGGTTCTTCCGCGCCGGTGCATGATCGCGAGTGTCAGCGAAGGTGATGGCAGGCGGCTCGAAGTTGCGGCAAGCTGACGGCGCATGGACTCGCCAGTGCCCTCTCCGTCACCGTTCAACGAGCGCATATCGGCTGCCCCCGTTTCAAGCGAGGCGGGCAAACAGCAACTCGATGCCTTTGCTTCTTCGTGCGGGAATGATGCCCTGGTACGGGCACTCTGCGCGGCGCCGGTTTCAGCACTGCTCGCCGGAACGCTAGAGAATTCTCCCTATCTCACGACACTTGCGACACGTGATCCTGCGCGCCTCCTGCGCGTGCTGACGGCATGTCCCGAGGAGCTGTTCGATGCCCTGACGCGGGAACTCGAAACCGCGATGGCGACCGCGGCCAGCATGGCAGAGGCCAAGAGCGCGCTGCGGCAATACAAATCCGCGGTCGCGCTGTTGACGGCGCTGGCGGACTTGGGCGGCGTGTGGCCGGTCATGACGGCGACGCGCGTGCTGACGGAGTGTGCCGATGCGAGCATCGCGGCGGCGGTGCGGTTTCTTTTTCGACGCGCGAGCGAAGCTGGGCAATGGACGCCGGTCGATCAAGCGGCGCCGGAACAGGGGTCGGGCTTTTTCGTCCTCGCCATGGGCAAGCAGGGCGCATTCGAGCTCAACTATTCGAGCGATATCGACCTCATCGTGTTTTTCGATCGAGACAAGGCGAGGTTCACCGGCAGCGGGGACCTGCAATCCTTCTTCGTGCGGTTGACGCGCGATCTGGTTCTGCTGCTGGAGGAGCGCACGCCCGAAGGCTACGTATTCCGGACCGATCTGCGCCTGCGGCCCGATGCAGGCGCGACGCAGATGGCGCTTTCGACGGCGGCGGCGCACGGATACTACGAAACGGTCGGACAGAACTGGGAGCGCGCCGCGATGATCAAAGCGCGGTCGTGCGCCGGTGACATCGAGGCGGGGCAGGCATTTCTCGACGAGATGACGCCTTTCATCTGGCGCAAGTATCTGGACTTCGCGGCCATCGCCGACGTGCACGCGATGAAGCGCCAGATCCACGCCCACAAGGACA
>CADECN010000070.1 GCA_902825785.1 uncultured Hyphomicrobium sp.
CGAGACGCCGTTCCGTATTGGCCGGCCCGCCGCCTCCCGAAAATGGAGTATCTGGAATGGAGGTGGCGCTCGTCATGGCTCACCTCGATGCCGGCGCAAGCGCGCCGGCGTCTTCAGAAGGCCGTCACTCGCTGGCGGCGTGCTGCTGCGTCAGGCGCGACGGCGCCGTTCGCGTGTCGATGTCGACGATGACCGAAAGCCCGGGCCTCAGCTTGCCATCGGCGTCCTTGGCCGCGATCGCGATGCGAACCGGCACGCGCTGCACGATTTTCGTAAAGTTCCCGGTCGCGTTCTCAGGCGGCAGCAGCGAAAACTGCGAACCCGAAGCCGGTGCCAGACTTTCAACCGTACCGGGGATGCTGTCGCCATCGAGCGCGTCGACCCGCACGCTGACCTTTTCGCCGGGGGCGACGTGCGCCAGCTGCGTTTCCTTGAGGTTGGCATCCACGTAGATCTTGTCGAGCGGCACCACGGCGACGAGGCGCTTGCCGGGCGTAACATAATCGCCAACCTGCACGCTCTTGTTGCCGACCACACCGTCGAACGGCGCCTTGATGGTCGCGAACGACAAGTCGCGCTGCGCCTTGGCGAGCGCCACCTCAAGCTCTTTGACGACGCGCTCGGCTTCCGCCGTCTGCGCCTTCAGAACGCCGACGTTTGCGTCCGCCGTCTGGATCGCGGCCTGCTGAGCGATGACCTGGGCTTTCGCGTTGTCGCGCGCCGCGCGCGCCGCATCGAGCGTCGCCTTCGAGCTGTAATCGCGCGCCGCCAGCGCATCGGTGCGGGTGAAATCGGCTTCTGCCTTGGCGAGCATCGCATTGGCGGCATCGAGCTGCGCCCTTGCCTGCGCTGCGGTAGCTTCGGCGGCGCGCACCTGCGCCGCGAAGGTATCGAGCGAGGTCTTTTGCGTGGCGAGCTTCGCGGCGGCCTGATCGACTGCCAGCTTGAAGTCACCGTCGTCCAGCTGCACCAGCGTATCGCCGGCCTTGACGTGCTGGTTGGCGGCGATCGGAACCGCCGAAACGTAGGCGGCGATTTTCGGCGAAATGATCGCCATGTCCGCGCCGACGTAGGCGTCATCGGTCGAGACGATGAAGCGCCCAACCGTCCAGTAGTCGTATCCGTACCAGCCTGCCGCCAGCAGCGCTGCCGCAGCGACGCCGGCAAACAGGAAGCGCTTGCGCGAGGTTTTTGGTTCTTCCCGCGCCACTGTCTTATCGACGATGGTTGGCGTCACGCGGGCTTCGGTCTGCGCAGGCGTCGTCTCGTTGCGCGCCCGCGCTTGCGACCCGGCTTCGTTCTTCGCGGCGCTGCGGGCTTCCATGGTGGCCATGACCGGCCCTCCTCAACAATCGAACTAAACCGTACAGTTCAGATTGACTTGACATAGCTGCAGCAATCGCCAATATCAAGACCAAACTGAACGGTTCGGTTTACTTAATTGTAAGTCGGCCGAAGGAACCCTCAAGGAGAGCGCCGTCAGGCGCGCGAACTGCAGTGAAAACAGCCGCAATGACCCAGGGTGAGGCCCAGCGCCGCGGTGGACGTCCGCCGGCCGGCACCGACCCGCAAAAGCGCCAGCAGATCCTTGAAGGGGCGACACGCGTCTTCACGTCTGTCGGCTATGAGGCCGCCAGCATGAACGACGTCGCGCGCGAGGCCGACGTGTCGAAGGCCACCCTCTACGTCTACTTTCCGAACAAGGAAAAGCTGTTCGCCGCCATTTGCGCGGAGAAGCGCGACCGAAACATCGGCGAACTCATAGCCTCGCTCGACGTCGATCGGCCCATCGAACAGATGCTGCACGACTTCGGCGCCGGACTGCTCCGTCGCCTGTCCGCGCCTTACGTGATGGTGGCGCATCGCATTGTGATCGGCGTTGCTGAACGAATGCCGGAAATCGGGCAGGAATTCTTTGAGGCGGGACCGCTGCGTTTGACCAAGGCGCTCGCCGCCTATCTCCAGCACCATGTCGATGCCGGCAACCTGAAGATCGACGACACTTTCCTCGCCGCGGCGCAGTTTCTCGAACTTTCTCAGGCGACCATTTTTCGGCCGCGCCTCTACGCCGCCCTCCCCGATGCCGCCAGCGAGCAGGAAATCGAAAAGGTCATCGGTTCCGCTCTGCGGTTGTTCCTGGCGCGCTACGGCGACGCCCACGCCCTCTAGTAGGGCGACGGGGAATAATGCAATTTCATCGGCAACGGCTCGGCCTGGTGCTTGTGCATCACCTCCACGACCAAATAGCTGCATCCACGACAGCTGGGAGGCCACACAAAACCTCAAGCGCGCGCCCCTTCAGGCTCGCTGCCGCACATCCCGCCTTGTCAGGGCGTGACCTCCTCGATAGACATGCGACCTCGCACGAACTCAATGAATATTGAGAGTCGGGCTGGTGTCCTCGGGCATTCGGCTTGGCGTCAAGGCGAGTGCTGACGACCCCTCGATCTCGTGGCGACGGCCGGCAAACTCTTATCTTTGAGGTGACGCGCCATGGCCGACGCAAAAATCCGACTTCACGCCGGCGATCTTCCCGCCGGACTGAGCTTCCCCAACGGCGTCGCGATCGACACCGAAACGCTGGGCTTGAACCCGCATCGTGACCGGCTGTGCCTGGTGCAGCTTTCTTCTGGCGACGGCAACGCTCACCTCGTCAAGTTCGACGGTGAAAGTTACGCGGCACCGCGCTTGAAAGCCCTGCTGGCGGACAAAGCGGTTCTCAAGATCTTTCATTTCGCGCGCTTCGACGTGGCGGTGCTGCAGAACTATTTGGGTGTCGAAACCGAACCGATCTACTGCACGAAAATCGCTTCCAAGCTCGCGCGCACCTACACCGACCGGCACGGTCTTAAGGATCTTTGTTCCGAGCTTCTGGGCGTCGAGTTGTCGAAGCAGCAGCAGAGTTCCGACTGGGGTGCTCCGGAGTTGACTGAAAGTCAGCTCGCTTACGCGGCATCCGACGTGCTGCACCTGCACGCTTTAAAGGCAAGGCTGGATGAAATGCTTGCCCGCGAGGGTCGGGCAGGCTTCGCCGCAGCCGCGTTCAATTTCCTGCCCGAACGCGCCAAGCTCGACCTCGCCGGCTTTCAGGACAGCGATATTTTCGCGCACTAGGCGCGCTAACGTATTCCGGCGGCTATTTAATACCTGCCCTGGAGCGCGATGGTCCCAAAGTTTCCCCATTTGATCTCAATGGTGCAGCGGACGACATGGGGGGGTTTAGGTACGATGGGCCAGGATGGCAGCCACGCGTGACACAATCGTGACCGCCGGCAGGTCACGTACCGCCGGCTCGGGCATCATTGTAACCGGCGACCGCTCAGTCAGCCGCAAGGTCGCGCGCCGGCACTCCAAGATCGTGACCACGCTCCGCTATGGCTTGCCACTCGGCGCGCTTGTCGTCGCCGGCGCTTTTGGTCTCTCCGTGATGCGCACGACCGGGTGGGGCAGCAAGCTTCCCGAACTTGCGATGCCCCAGATCCTGCCCGAGAGCCTCAAGATGGACAATCCCCACTATGAGGGCTTCAACGCCGATGGCGGCCGATACTGGATCAGAGCTGCGACCGCGCGCCAGGACTTGAAGGCGCTGCAGATCATCGCGCTTGACGCCATCAGCGGCGAGCTGATCGATGCGGAAAAGCAAACGACCAAACTGACCGCCAAGCGCGGCACCTTCGACAACAAGGCCAACCTGCTCGAGCTGTTCGACGCCATCGACGTCAGCGGTGACGGCGGCTTGAGGGCAACGCTGACGCGCGCCACAATCAAGACCAAGGAAGGGCTGATCTCCTCGGATCAGCCCGTGACCGTCGAAATGGCGGCAGGCCGCATCTCCGCGCAGCAGATGAAAATCCGGCAGAAGTCGAAGGAATACACGTTCTCCGACGGCGTGCGCACAAAACTCAGTCCGCCAAACACCGCGCCGGCTCAGGCGCCCGCAGCCACCGACGAAAAAAAATCGCCTCTGGCGTTCGGCGATCCGAGCCAGCCGATCGACGTGACGTCCAGCCGGCTCGACATCGACGACAGCAAGAAGACCGCAGTATTTACCGGCGACGTCGTGGCCGCGCAGGGCACCGCCACGATGACCACACCTGAAATGACGGTCGCCTACATGGGCGAAGTCCAGACCAAGGGCGGCGCAAAGAACGACGACAGCGGACGCGTCAAGTTGATCGTCGCGCAAGATCCGGTGGTTCTGAAGCGCGCCAACGGCGCAACGCTTGCCGGCCGCAGCGCGACCTTCGATGCCATCGCGCGCAGCGCGGTCATGGAAGGCGACATCGTGATGACGCAGGAGCCCGACAAACGCGCCGTGGGCGACCGGGCGGAATTCGACGAACAGAGCAACAGTGTGATGCTGACCGGCGCCGTTGTCGTGACCCAGGGATCGAACGAACTCAAGGGGCGCAAGCTCGTGATCAACCGCGCCACCGGCAAGATGCAGCTGACCGGTTCCGGCGCAGGCGCCACCGGTCGCGTCGCCGCGCGCTTCCAGCAATCCGGACGCAAGCCGCAGCCCGCGAAGGAAAGCCGCCCCGGCGAGGGAATTTCATTCGGACCCGCCTTCCGCACCGATCCCAATGCGCCTGTCCAGATCGAGTCGGATCGTCTCGACGTCGACGACACGGCAAAGAAGGCGACGTTTGCGGGCGACGTTCGCGCCAAGCAGGGCGACTTCTTCATCCGCGCGGCGGAACTTGTCGCGGGCTATTCTGGAAGCGCAAGCCTCGGCAACGAGTCGGCCGATGCAGCCAAAGCGCAAGCGGCGGAACTTACCCACATCAACGCCCGCAAAAACGTGGAAATCACGTCGAAGAACGGTCAGAAGGCCACCGGCGACTGGGCCGAGTTCGATACCAAAGCGAACATGGCAACTTTGGGCGGCGACGTCGTGCTCGCCCAGGGCAACAATGTCGTGCGCGGCACCAAACTCGTGATCGACATGAACACGGGCGAAACCACGATCCGAAATGACGGCAAGGAAAATGGTGCAAAGATTTCGAGCAGCGACGGCACCGGCAATGGCGAGGCGCAAAACGCATCGCGACCGAGTGCGGTCTTCTATCCCAATGAGATGAAGGGTCAGGCTGCCAAGCCCAAGCGCGAAAGCGGCCCTGACGGCTGGCAGGCCCGGACCGCGCCGTGACCAGAGCGCAAAGACTTGACCGGCACCGGCGTTTGGCGACAGTTCTCCATTAAACCCGCGCTTGCCGTGACCATGCACAGAGGTCGCTAGTGTTCAAAGCTCTTCCATTGAAGTTCCGAGGCGGCGGCGCGACCACGGCTGGTACGCGCGCCAATCACGCAAGCCGCAACCGCGCCGCTCAACAGGAGATGGAAGACGACCCGCACGCAACTGGCGCGGAAGGTTGGTTGACCGCGTACGACATCAAGAAATCGTACCGCAAGCGCATGGTCGTGAAGGGCGTGAACCTAGCGGTCGGCCGCGGAGAGTCGGTCGGCCTTCTGGGTCCAAACGGTGCTGGCAAGACGACCGTGTTCTACATGATCACCGGCCTCGTTCCCGCCGACGACGGACGCATCACGATCGATGGCGAAAACGTCACGCATCTGCCGATGTACCAGCGCGCTAGGCTGGGCGTCGGCTATCTGCCGCAGGAAGCATCGATCTTCCGTGGGCTGACGGTCGAGCAGAACATTATGGCGATCCTTGAACTCGTCGAGCCCAATAGGCGGGCACGCAAAGAGCAGCTCGACAGCCTGCTTGAGGAATTTTCAATCGCCAGACTGCGCAAGTCTCCGGCAATGGCGCTCTCGGGGGGTGAACGCCGCAGATGCGAAATTGCGCGTGCTCTGGCGTCGCGCCCATCGTTCATGTTGCTGGACGAACCGTTTGCCGGTATCGACCCGATTGCGGTGGGTGATATTCAGCAACTCGTCAAGCACTTGACCGAACGCGGCATTGGAGTGCTCATTACGGATCACAATGTTCGCGAGACCCTGAGCCTAATCGACCGGGCCTACATCATTTACGACGGTCAAGTTCTGACACAAGGTAAGCCTTCGGAAATCATAGCTAATGAAGATGTGCGCCGCGTCTACCTGGGAGATATGTTCGTTAACGGGCGTTGATTACAGCTGGTCGCAGATATTGTCCTGGAGAGCAGCGGTTTAGCGCATGGCGCTGTCAGCAAAACTAGAGCTGAGGCAAGGCCAGCAGCTGGCGATGACGCCACAGCTGCAGCAAGCTATCAGGCTACTGCAGCTCTCGAACCTTGAACTCGCCGAATTCGTTGATACGGAGCTTGAGCGCAATCCGCTGCTCGAGCGCGACGAACAGACGCTGCACGGCAAATCGCAGGAAGAGCCCACGCCCGAGCCGGCCGAAGAGCCGCGCAACGGCGAGGGCGAGGGCGATGATGCCTGGCTCGACCTGCGCCAGCCGGTCGAAGACAAATCCGGTGGCCTGGACGCCGACTTCGGCAACGTGTTCCAGGAACCCGGCACCGGTGAGCCGGTGAACGGAGCGATCAGCGGCATGAGCTGGTCGACGGTCACCCAGCGCATGCACAACGGCGGCGACGACGACGCCAACCCCGAAGCGTTCGTCGCCAACGAAGTGTCGCTGCGCGACCACCTTGCGGCCCAGCTCCCGCTCGCGGTTTCAACGCCCATCGAACGCATGATCGGGCACTACCTGATCGACCTCGTCGACGAGGCCGGATACATCCCCGCTGACCTAGCGTCTTTGGCGGAACGGCTCGGTGCATCGCTGGAACTCACCGAGAGCGTTCTCACGAAACTGCAGACGTTCGATCCGCCCGGCATCTTTTCGCGCTCGCTGGCCGAATGTCTCGCTCTGCAGCTCAAGGATCAGAACCGCTACGATCCCCTGATGGCTCGCCTGCTCGCCAACCTCGACCATCTCGCCAACCGCAATATCTCGGCGCTGAAACGCGCCGTCGGCGTCGACATGGAAGAGCTGGCCGAGATGATCCAGGAGATCAAGCGGCTCGACCCCAAGCCGGGCCTGAAGTTCAGTTCCGTGCAGCTTCAGCCCGTTGTTCCCGACGTTATCGTCCGCTCCGCGGCTGACGGCGGCTGGCACGTCGAACTCAACAGCGACACGCTTCCCCGTGTGCTCGTCAATCGCACCTACTACACGCGCATTGCCAAAACGGCCGTGAGCGAGAAGGACAAGGGCTATCTGTACGATTGCCTGCAGACCGCGAACTGGCTCGTCAAAAGCCTGGATCAACGGGCCCGCACGATCCTGAAAGTCGCCGAGCAGATCGTTCGCCAGCAGGACGCGTTCTTCATGTACGGCGTCCAGCACCTGCGTCCGCTCAACCTGCGCACGATCGCGGATGCGATCTCGATGCACGAATCGACCGTCTCGCGCGTCACCTCGAACAAGTATATCGCCACACCACGCGGCATCTTCGAACTCAAGTATTTCTTCACGTCCGCAATCGCATCGTCCGCCGATGGCGAAGCGCACTCGTCCGAATCCGTTCGCCATCGTATTCGCCAGTTGATCGACGCCGAAGGCGCCGAGGACGTGCTGTCTGATGATCAGCTCGTTGACAGGCTCCGCGGCGAAGGCGTGGACATCGCGCGCCGCACCGTCGCCAAGTATCGCGAAGCGATGCGCATACCCTCTTCTGTTCAGCGTCGCCGCGACAAGCGGCTCGAAGAGCGCCTGAGCGGCGCTTTTTGAATTGGTCTAACTTTATGAACTAACTAGTTTTTTTAATTGCCGCCTTAGGCGATATGGTGATTTGACAGCGACCTTGTGAGTGCCTAACCCTTGGGTTCGAGAACGCGCTGCGCGCAACCTCTCTGCCCGCTGGGTCCGCTCGTAGCCCGGTTTGTGTACGATAGGCGATACGATGAGCATGCAGGTTACCGGAAAGAACGTCGAAGTAGGCGACGCATACCAAACCTACGTTACCGACAAAATTCGCACCGTCGTCCATAAGTACATTGATCGCGATATGAACGGTCATGTCCGGCTTGAGAAGGAGCGCGGCCTGTTCAAGACGAGCTGCGCCGTCAGGTTGGCGAGCGGCCTGCTGCTGGAAGCGCACGGCGAAGGCCCCGACGCCTACGCCAGCGCTGACGCCGCCGCGCACCGGTTAGAAACGCGCGTCAGGCGCTACAAAAGCCGGCTGAAGAGCCATTCGGCCGCGGCCACGGCGTCCGAACGCCGCAAAGGCAGCTTCGACGCGCGCGATTATGTTGTCAGTGTTGAAGACCAGGACAAGCCGGAGCAGGACGGGGCGAATCCCCTTATCATCGCCGAGGGCGAGCGCAATATCGGGGAACTGACCGTAAGCGAAGCGGTTATGCAGCTGGACCTGTCGGAGGCTTCGTTCATGATCTTCCGCAATGCGGCGCACGGAGGCCTGAATGTCGTCTATCGTCGTAACGATGGTCACATTGGCTGGGTAGATGCCGAGGCGCCGGTGGCGTCGAAAATGAACGGTTCGGCGGCGTCTAAAATCGCCGGGTAGGGAACACTAAGCCTAGTTCAAATGCCGGTACGTCGTTCCAGGAAGGTGGAGCGCGGGCCGGTCATGAGGTATGGCACAGTTTTGACGGGATCGGATATGACGACTCTCGCAGATATGCTGGCAAAGGATGGCATCATCCCCAGCCTTAAGGCCGACGACAAGAAACAGGCGCTGCAGCTTCTCGCCGGCAAGGCCGAAGCCGCGACGGGCGCCGGCGCGCACGACATCTACACGGCCTTGCTGCAGCGTGAACGGCTGAGTTCGACCAGCCTCGGACGCGGCATCGCCATCCCGCACGTAAAGTTGCCGGCGGTCAAAGCCATCACATGCCTGTTCGCACGCTTAGAGAAGCCGATCGCGTTCGACAGCCACGACGGTGAGCCGGTGGATCTGCTGTTCTTTTTGCTGGCGCCGGAACAAGCCGGCGGCGATCACCTCAAAGCGCTGGCCCGCATTTCCCGCCTCGTCCGCGATCCCGCGACGCTTGAGGGGCTGCGCAACGCCAAGGATGTTGAAGGACTTCTCAAGGTCCTGACGTCGCCGGTGACATCGCACGCGGCGTGAAGGCCCGGCTCAGCCGCCTATCATGAGCGCGCCGAGCCCGATGCCGCCGACGAGAATGCGCCACCAGCCAAAGAACGAAAGCCCGCGCGCCGCGATAAAGTCGAGCGCGTAGCGCACGACAAGCGCGCCCGAGATGAAGGCTGCCACAAATCCGATGGCGATGTTGCTTGCATCCGTAACCGTAAGCACATCCCAATTCTTGTAGAGATCGTAGGCGAATGCGCCCGCCATCGTTGGCATTGCGAGAAAGAACGAGAATTCGGCGGCCGTCCGCTTGTCGACGCCGAGCAGCATGCTGCCGACGATCGTGGAGCCCGATCGTGACACGCCCGGCACCAGCGCCAGACATTGAAAAAGACCGATTCCGAGTGCCCGAGACGGTGGGATTTCCATCACGTTGCGGTAGCGCGTGTCGAACTTGATCGCGTCCACGATAAGCAGCACGAAACCGCCGATAACAAGCGACAGGCAAATGATCAGCGGAGATTCAAAAAGAACCTCCTTGATGATCTTGTGGCCCAAGACCCCAACGATGGCCGCCGGTAGAAATGCGAGAAGTACGCTCAACACGAACTTGCGCGCGGTAGGATCACTCGGCAATGCGGTCGCGATCTGCCACAGGCGGCCGGCATAAACCGTGAGAAGCGCCACGATGGCGCCAAGCTGAATGAGGACTTCGAACGTATGCCCGGTCGATGACACGCCGAGCAGGCGCTGTGTGAGGAGAAGGTGCGCTGTTGAGGAAACCGGCAGGTACTCGGTTAAGCCTTCGATCAGGCCGAGCAGAAGGGCGTGCCAGACTTCCATCTTTTCCCCCGTTGTCGGGCGGTGCTACGCCCGAGCGCACGGAGGGTTAGCAGAATTCGCGCAACAGCCATAGGCATGTCGCCTGCCGCCCGATGCCTTCGACAGGCGCCCAAGCGCGGTATAGATAGCCCCGAAAGGATCGAACGCCGAATGTCCGCCGCCCGCCTCACGCAATACCGCCTATGCCCCCGCTCGCGCGCCGTGCGCCTGGCGCTGGCGGAGCTTGGCCAGGAGGTATTGCTGGCTGATGAGAACCCCTGGGATTGGCGCCAGGGCTTCCTGGCCAAGAACCCGGCCGGCGAGCTTCCCGTGCTCGAGTACGACAACGGCCTCGTGCTCTGCGGCGCCTACTCGATCTGCGAATTCCTGGCCGACGATCCAGGTGCCAACGCTCACCCGAGCCGCGTGACGCAGCTGATCCCCGGCAACCGCGAGGACCGCGCCGAGGTTCGCCGCCTGGTCGACTGGTTTCACGGCAAGTTCGATCGCGAGGTCTCGCGCGAACTGCTCTACGAGAAAGTCTACGCCTGCATGAAGCCGTCCGGCCCGACGGCACCCGACGTCGAGATACTGAAGGCGGTGCGCTCGAATCTGCGCTACCACCTCTCCTACATCAGCTACCTTGCCGACACCCGGCGCTGGCTCGCAGGCGACGATTTGAGCCTCGCCGATCTCGCGGCAGCCGCGCATATTTCCACCGTCGACTATCTGGGCGAAATACCGTGGAACGAAGTACCCCTCGCCAAGGGTTGGTACCAGCGCATGAAATCGCGCCCTGCGTTTCGGGCGCTGCTTGCCGACCGAATTCCAGGCACACCGCCTCCGGTCGCCTATACCGACCTTGATTTCTGAGATCCGCCGTGGCCAACGCCAATGCATCACCGCTCGAACTCAAATCGCTGATCCGCAGCGAAGCGGCCGCCTTGGGTCTTGATGCCATCGGCGTCGCACGCATCGAAGAAGCAAGCGTCACCGCCGAGCGGCTGCGGGCATTCCTCGCCAAGGGACGCCACGGCGACATGGATTGGATGGCGGACAACGCGGACAAGCGTGCCGACCCCGTGAAGCTGTGGCCGCAGGCGAAAACCGCAA
Organism: uncultured Hyphomicrobium sp.; assembly: GCA_902825785.1. Taxonomy (GTDB): domain Bacteria; phylum Pseudomonadota; class Alphaproteobacteria; order Rhizobiales; family Hyphomicrobiaceae; genus Hyphomicrobium_B. The sequence goes on from CADECN010000070.1 coordinate 10,944, forward strand.
TTCTGATCGGCCAATCTTACGCGCCCGAGGCAAACCCCCTCGATGCCCTGCTTAAGCGCGACCGCGCCGTCGTCTCCGTCTACGCCCAAGGGCGCGACTACCACGAGGTCATGAAAAAGAAGATCAAGGCGCTGGCGCGCACACTTGCCGCGGTCGCGGGCGCCGACGTCAAGGTCTTCGTGGATACCGCTCCGCTGATGGAAAAGCCGCTCGCGGCGCGCGCCGGCCTTGGATGGCAGGGCAAGCACACCAACCTCGTTTCCCGTGCGCATGGCAACTGGCTGTTCCTCGGCGCCATTCTGACAACGGCGGACATTCCGCCCGACGCAGCCGAAACCGATCACTGCGGCTCATGCCGGAGATGCCTCGACGTCTGCCCGACGAATGCCTTTCCTGCGCCCTACCAACTCGACGCACGTCGCTGCCTCGCCTACCTGACAATCGAACACAAGGGGCACATCGCGCGCGAGTTCCGCATCCCCATGGGCAACCGCGTATTCGGTTGCGACGATTGTCTCGCCATCTGCCCCTGGAACAAATTCGCGGCCGCCGCGAGCGAGATCCGTTTTTCTGGCCGGCCGGAAACTGCAAACCCGCCACTCGCAGACCTGCTTGTGCTCGACGACGCGGCGTTTCGATCGCGCTTTGCCGGCACACCGGTTAAACGCACGGGCCGCAACCGCGTTGTCCGCAATGCCCTTATCGCAGCCGGCAATTCCGGCGACAGCGCGTTTCTTTCGCTGATCACGCCTCTGCTGGACGACCCATCGGCGCTCGTGCGGGCAGCTGCGATTTGGGCGCTGCGCCGCCTCGCCTCGACAGCGGTGATCGCACGCGAACAACGCCGCCGCGACGCGCTCGAAACCGACGCCGAGGTCAAAACCGAATGGGCAGGCGACATAGCGAGCGCCGCGGCATGAGCCATCTCTTCTGCTTCGGCCTTGGCTACTCCGCCGCCGCGACCGCCCGCAGGTTGAAAGCCAAGGATTGGAACGTGTCGGGCACGTCCACGCGGCCGGACGGTGTAGAAAGCCTGCGCCGCCAAGGCTTCGACGGCCTGCCGTTCGATGGCCGGACAGCGAGCAAGCCCGTGACCAGCGCTCTGCAGCACGCGACGCACGTGCTGCTATCAATCCCGCCGGACGCGGACGGCGATCCAGCGCTGAGGCTCCACGGCGGCGACATCGCCAGCAGCCCGACAATCGCCTGGATCGGCTATTTTTCGACCGTCGGCGTCTATGGCGACGCCAATGGCGACTGGGTCGACGAGGACACACCTGCAAAACCGGCGTCCGAACGAGGCCGTCGCCGCCTGCAAGCAGAGAATGCCTGGCGCGATCTTGGCCGCATGGCCGGAAAGACTGTCTCGGTTCTCCGGTTGCCCGGCATCTACGGCCCAAGACGTAGCGCCATCGACGACCTGCGCGCCGGCACCGCACGACGCATCGTGAAGCCGGGCCAAGTATTCAACCGAATTCACGTCGAAGATATCGCGACAGCGACCGTCGCTGCCATGCGGCAGCCCCGCGCCGAGGCGATCTATAACGTGACGGACGACCTGCCAGGCCCGCCGCAGGACGTTATCGCCTACGCCGCCGGCCTCATTGGCGTCCCCGCGCCGCCTGAACTCGATTTTGCGACCGCCGACCTCACGCCGATGGCCCGCAGCTTCTATTCGGAAAGCAAGCGGGTCTCGAATCGCTTGATGAAGCAAGAGCTTGGCATTCGACTTGCCTATCCGACCTATCGCGAGGGGCTGGCCGCCATCGCCGGTCACGCACCGACAGCAAAATGACGTCTTGTCATCAGTTCTCCGCCATTCCGCCGGAAAGCCGGATAGAAGTTCGTTGAAGGCAGACAGGTTGATCTTGTCACGCGCCAAGCGGCACCACGAGGATGTCATGCGGTTGAAACTGGGTTGCGCGGCGGCGCTGGCCACGCTCGCGTTCGCATCGTTGGCTTCGGCCGACTCGCTCGAGCGGGCCAATGCGCTGGCCCAGAAGTTCTCCGAAGCGAGCGAGCCCAAGCCTGCCCCTACTCCCGCCCCTATAAAACCGGTGACGAATTCTGACGCGCGCAGGACGGTACTGGTTCAAAAGCCGGTCGCGCCGTCAACGGCGGTCACACCGCAGCCAGCGAGGCCGGTTCGCACCAAAACCGCCGAGAGCGCTCCTGCGCGGCCCGACCTCGACTATGAGATTGATATGCTGCGTCGGGCGCGCCTTGAGGAAGCCGAGCGCAAGACCGCTGGCCAAAAAGCCGCCGCACCGACGCCACCGGAAAACAAATTTTTGCTGATCCCGGTCGATACGAAGGTCGAGCAGCACGGCACGACACCCGCACCCGCTGACGTCAAGCCAGCGCAACCGACCGTATCGAAGCCTGAGACCATGAAGCCGCCAGCCGCTACTCCGGCGGTCGCGCCCGCACCACCACCCGTCGCGAAAGCGGAACCAACGCCGCCCCCCGCACCACCTGCTGCCGCGAACGCCGCACCGCTCACCGGACCGCGCGCCACCATTCTGCTAGCCCTGGACACGCCACCTGCAGGCGCCG
>CADECN010000071.1 GCA_902825785.1 uncultured Hyphomicrobium sp.
TTTCGTCCGGCGTGACCGGGGTTCCTAGTCGCGGCGCGTTCGCGTCGGGCTCGGCTGCGCCTGCCGTTGTCGCCAGCATCAGCATGACGGCGCTTATGCAGGCGTTACGCGTAGACATGTCGGATCGTTCCGTCGTCTTCGACACTCCAGGAAAGGATGCCGTTGTAGTGGAAGTAGCCGTCGCGGCCGCGCTCCTTCACCAGCACATCGCGTTCGGGCTGGACGTTGCCGGTCTCGTCGGTCGCACGGCTTTTCAAGATCGCCGGCGCGCCGCTCCATGACCACGGCATTCGAAAGCGTGTGAAACAGCGCGGCAGAATGGGCTCCTGCAATTGTGCTGCGGCCCATGACGCGCCACCGTCAGCGGTCACCTCAACCTTCGCGATGCGGCCTCGACCGCTCCAGGCGAGGCCTTTGATTTCGTAGATATTAGGCCCGCGCATTTTTTGACCCCACGAGGGCGATGTGATCAGCGATTTGGCTTCCATCACAAACGTGAACTGGCGCGCGTGGCCCGATGGCATCAACTCGGTGTATTTGGCCGTTTCGTTGCGCGTCATGGCAGGCTCGGACGCAAGTTCGAGCCGGCGTAGCCACTTGACGTTCGTCACGCCCTCCCATCCGGGCAGGACGAGGCGAAGGGGATAGCCGTTTTCAGGGCGGATGCGCTCGCCGTTCTGATAGAGCGCCAGGATGGCGTCATCCATGAGCTTGGAAAGCGGGAGCGACACGTTCATGGCAGCGGCGTCGGCGCCTTCGGCAATGACCCAGGTCGCCTTCGGATCGGGTGCTGCCTGATCGAGCAAAACGGCGAGTGGTATGCCCGTCCACTCGCTGCAGGAAACGAGTCCGTGGAAGGAGCCGAGGGGGCGCTGGATCGGCTCTTCGTGCCAGCCGGCGTTGCTGTTGCCGCCGCATTCGATAAAGCAAATCTGGCTGCGCATGGGATAGCGCAGCAGGTTCTCGACCGTGAACGACAGTGGTTGTTTGACGAGGCCGTGGATCAGCAGGCGGTGCTGGGCGGGATCAATTTCGGGTGCGCCGTTGTGATGGCGCTCGAAGTGCAGCCCGCTCGGCGTGATGATGCCCTCGAGGTTTTCAAGCGGCGTCCACGAAACGCCGTTGCCGGCGAGGTCGCGATTTCCCGCGATGTTGCGGACGACGCGCCGTTCGAACGGTGAGGGAGTGCCGTAGCCGGTGAAGGGCTTGCCAGTAGCATGCATCCAGGGCGGCGAAGCGGGATCGACCACTGAAGTCGACGGTGCTGGCTCGGCAGATGCGGTTGTCGCTCCGGCTGCGGCCGCGGTCGCGAAGACCACGCCCGACTTAAGAAGAAGGCGGCGATCCAAAAGACCGCCGCCTGCAACCGGTGTCAGTTCGTCCGACGAAAGATCACGGGACATGCAACGCAGCGTCTCGCGGGTTCATGTGTCAGGACTGGCTCGGCGTCGATTTGCCTTCGAAGACATTGCCGTTTGAGTCTTCTGCCTTCACCGCCATGACGTCGGACGGCGAGCCGCGATAGCTGAAGCGGAAATTCGGGTCTTCGCTGATCGAAATGCCGCCCTCCATCGAGAAGACGACCGCGTTGCCGGTCTTGACCTCGACTTTGTTGACGTAGTGGGCGGGAGCGTAGAGACCCGTAAGCTGGTCCATCTGTAGGCCCGAATTGTTCGGGTGCTTGATCATAACCTGTGCTTCCTGGGTCAGCCCGTCGGTGTCTTTGTTGACGGCGGTTTTCACCTGCATCCTACCCAGTGACTTGGCGGCTTCTTCGGCGTCTTTGCTTGCGGGCGCCGAGCACCCGCCCGAAGCCTTCACGAATTTGGCTGTCATGTAGAGTTTGCCATCGGACGTTTCCGCGATGGCACGCACATCCGAATATTGATCGATGCGAACGCGCGTCGAGAGCATGCGGTCGCCGGTTCCGGCGGCTTCTCCGTATTTGAAGGTTGCGACAACGGGCGACGGGTTCTTGTCGATCACGAGCGTCAGCGCGGTTACATTTTTTGCGAAATCGGCGGGCATGCGCACGGTCAGCGGAACGGTGGCGGCGTCCTCGGCGCGGATCGGGGCTTCGAGTTCAATCTTGCCTTCGCCGGTGACGATTTCGCGGTCGCCGAATACATCCTTTTTCAGGCTCAGCCATTCGGCATTTGTCGCCTCCTGCGCGCTTGCGCTGGCCGCAACGCCGAAAGCTGTGGCAAGCCCGAGCAGAAGTGCGGCGGCGATGGTGCGGGTCATTTCTTTGCGCATGGATCGATACCTGCCAGCGGTTCAAGGTTGCGGTCGACGCTCTGACGCGTATCGCTGGGTACGCGCGACAACGGGGCTATGTTACATGACGCCTCCAATTCGGTCATCCGAACTGACCCAAATCTGTCCTTGGAGACGTGCCTGGCTGCTCGTGGCGAGACCCAGGGGCGTCGCTGTTCGGAGCAATTCTCATGGCTCTTCAATGTGTTGAGCGTGAAGAATAAATCCTTCGCCGCGGACGATAAAAAGCCCTGCTTGTCGGTTAGGAATAAACCTCGCAGCGGGTCGTTGTCTTGGGGACTTGGGGAGCGCTGGTGTGAACGACGACATCCGTGCGGGGATGGTCGAATTGCTGCCTCGTCTGCGGCGGTTTGCATATTCGCTAACTGGTAGCCGGGACCAGGCTGATGACCTGGTTCAGGAGACGTGTGCCCGCGCCCTTTCGCGCGGGGATCAGTACCAAGCAGGGACGAGACTCGATAGTTGGATGTTTCGGATCGCGCAAAATATCTGGCTCGACAGGTGCAGGTCGAATGCCTCGCGCGGCGAAAGCGTCGATCTTGACGCGCAAGCCGAATTGAGTGGAAGCGACGGCCGTGACGTGACTGAGGGTCGTCTCACGCTTGAGGCGGTGACGGCCGGTATCGAACGGCTGCCGCCAGAGCAGCGGGTTCTTGTTGGCTTGGTATGTATCGAAGGCCTTTCCTACAAGGAGGCCGCGAGCGTTTTGGAGGTTCCGATCGGCACGGTCATGAGCCGTCTGGCGCGCGCACGCAAGGCGCTGCATGACGCTCTGTTCGCGGAGCCTGCCGTGGTTACGCCGTTGTCAAAGGAGGCGCGTCATGGCCGCGTTTAGCGATGAGCTGTTGATGGCATACGCCGACGACGAACTCGATTCGGCGACGAATGAGGCCGTCGCCGAGGCGCTGCGCAGCGATACGGAACTCAATAGGCGGTACCTCGCCTTTGCGCGTACGGGCCGCGATCTTGGCCAGCCGTTCGCCGATTTTCTCAATGAGCCGGCGCCCGCGTCGATCGTTGCCATGATCAACGCGCACGAAACAAAAGTCTTGCCGAAAAGGGCGCCGCTCGCCCCGAAGCGGGAGACGTGGGCTGAATGGCTCAGCAATCAATTGTTGCCTGCGGGCGGCATGGGGTTGGCCGCGGCCGGTTATGGACTGGCTCTGGTCGCAGGCATCGGCGCGGGCGCGCTGATCGGTGGTGTACACGGACCGGCTGGCGACGGTTCTACCGTCGGCGCCGGGCTTTCGGCATCGGGTGCGCTGGCCTCAGCGCTTGAGACGGGGCACAGCGGCGTGGCCCGGCCGGTCGGGCTTAGCGGCCAAGCGGCGATCACGCCGCGTCTAACTTTCAAAACAGCGTCTGGTGATTTCTGCCGCCAGTACGCGATGACGTTGCCGGGGGGCACGTCGGAGGAGGGTGTCGCTTGCCGCACGCATGGCAAGTGGACGGTCCATGCACATGGGCCGGGCGCAACGGCGGCGATCACGCCGGGCGCCACCGTTCCTGCCGCCGGCGCGGGTTCGGCGCTGGTCGAAGCGGTGGTCGACGGCCTGATTGCCGGAAACGTGCTGACGGTCGAGGAAGAGGCCATGGCGCTTGGCGGTCAATGGCGGCAATAAGCCGATCCTGAACCAGCCGCGCCTTAAAGACTCGAACTCAGTTCGCGAAGCCTAGCGCGGTCGGTGCAGCGGGAGAGCCGGTCGCCGGCACGGCCCAGGGCAGAACTTCCGTTGCCGTGGAGGCGGTCGTCGCAACTGGCGGCCTTGGCGGGTTGGCGGCTACCGGAACTTGGTCGCGCGACGGCGCGCCGGGGCTGCAAGTGGACGCCGGGGCCTGCAACAGGCCACGCCCAAATACCGTGTCGCGACCCGGCGTGCCCAGGTCGCTGACGCGCAGCAGGTTCAGGACGTCGGCCTTGGAACGGGGTTTCGCGTTGTCGTAGACGGCGGCGATCGCTGCGGTGGCGAATGGCACCGCGAACGATGTGCCGGTCTGGGGACCTTCGCTGGCGTCAGGATAGGCTGTCCAGACGCCGACGCCAGGCGCCGCGAGATCGATGTAGCCGCCGTGGTTGGCCTGGCGGTAGGCGTTGTTCTTGCGGTCGACAGCGGTGATGGAAACGACCTCGGGATAGGCGGCCGGGTAGCTCGCTGTCGCAGCCGGTCCGCCGTTGCCGGCGGCGGCAGTGATGATGACGCCGCGTTCGGCCAGCGCCGTGATCGCCTTTGCGACGAGATCATCGGGCGGACCCGAAACACTCATGTTGATGATGCGCACGCCCGAGGCATCGAGCCAATCGAGCGCCTTGAGCATACTCACGGTGTCTGTCATGGCGCTGCCGGACGGGTCGGCGAAGAAGACGTCGGCGGCATAGAAGCTGGCGTCGGGGATGAGGCCAGGGGTGCCGCTGTCGCTGCGCCCGGCAAGCAGTGCCAGAACACCAGTGCCGTGCGCGGCCTTGGCCGTGGGTTTCGCGCCGGACAGGAACGTGCCGATCGAAATGCGCCGGCCTTCAAAGGTCGGATGACTGAGATCGACGTGCGTGTCGATGATGCCCACCTTCACCGAACGGGCACAGGTGCGGTGCGCTTCCGACCAATGGACGGCGACGGCGCCATAGCAGCGCTCGGCGGAGCAGGGTGAATTGGTGGCGGGCAGGACGGCGCCGGGTCCGCCTACGTTGGCGGCCGCCCTATAGGGCCTGTACACGCGGTTCTGCATGATTTCTTGCTGAGGAACCTGCTCGTGCAGGAGTGCCGTGGCGGCTGCTGCCGACATGCCCGCGGGGGGAATGAGGCGGGTAACCGACGTATTCAGCAATCCCACCGGACTTGCACCGCGCGATTGGAACCCAAGCGAGATCAGCTTGTCGAGCGAAGCTGTGTTGACGTTCGCTGCGAGAAGCTCACGACTACCGAGCGACGGGAGCGCGAACTCCTGGCGTGTCGCATTTCCAGAGCTGGCGACCGAACGGCCGACAATTTTCTTCTTGGAGATGAGATTGGGGGCTGCGGGGACGCTGCTGTTGTTGTCATCGTCCTTGTCGTCATCCGCGACCACGGTCTTGATCGCTTGGACGGGCGGGCTTGCGGTTACTGTTTCAGTTGCCGTGTCGGCGATGTCCTTCACGTCGTCGCGTAGGTCGTCGCGCGACTTTTCGATCTGATTTCGCAGCGGCCCGGGATTGTCGCGCTTTCTGGCGCCGCCGTTCGCATTCGAATTCGTCCAGCGGCTGAACATTTCAACGAGCGTGCGTGGCGGGGTGTCCGGGATATCCTCAGCGCGCTTTGCGTCGCCGTTCTCGTCATCCTTGTCATCGTCGCGATCGTCTCTTTTGGTGACTTTCTTATCCTCGTCGTCGCGATCTTCGCTTTTGTTGTTCTGACGATCCGAGGTCGTGTTCTTGCTGCTCGAATTGTCGGAAAAGTCGCGCGTGTCGGTCTTGGTCGTCTGTTGCGGCTGCTGGACCGCTGGGGCTTTCTGGGTCGATTGTTGAGCGGCGGCTTGCCTTGCGGCCTGCTGCGCCGCTTTCTGTGCCGACTTCTGCGCGGCCTGTGCCGCCTGGCGGGCTGCTTCCTGGGCGGCCTTCGCGGCTTGCTCTCTTTGGCGTTCCGCTTCCTTGCGCGCTTGCTCGGCCTGCTTTGCCATTTCGCGAGCCTTACGCTGCGCTTCCTTCATCACGCGCTCTGCCTCGCGCTGAATGGCGCGCAAACGGTCGTCGTCGCGGTCGTTCCAAGCATGGGCTGGGATGGCCAGCATGTGACTGACGAGGGGAGCGGCCAAAGCGGCTATGACAAGCGCCAATACGGTTTTGGAGGCAGGCGAGCGGCACAGCACGCCAAACAATATTTTTTTTCGCTCCAGTGCCCGTCATGACAGCCCTCCCCGCGGCTGTGCACTTACGCACTTCTAATGATATGGCGCCGGCGTCGCATGTCGCCGTACCAAACAAAACTACCTTTGGAAAATCTACGCGCCCGCAAGGGCAAACACCCACCCGACGCGGACAATGACAGGGCGCTTACAAGCGCGCAACTTTCTCGTAAACCTAATGCTCGGCCGGATTACTGCGTCGGTGCGGCTTGGCAAAGTACTGACGATTCGATCTTTTTCGTGATCACACCGGGGTGGCGCGGTCAGCTCGCCAAGCTCAAGTCGTCATCAAGCTTCAGCAAATCCGTCAGATGTTGCGAAAGTCGCACGCATTGATCGCGGATATCTGGCACGGCGATGATTTCCCAGAACGCAGCCCGTGTCACCGGACCGAGACCGAAGATGCGTGTGGATGCTCGTCCGTCAGCCGAAACGAGCGCGCAATTGCCGTCGAACTGCAGGCCGATGCCCAACGGATCGGGCCTTGCTAGCCGATCCGCAAGAAGCGCTGCGACGGTAGGATTGGCCGACGTCCGCGGATCACTGACCACGCCGGTGCAAAGTACGATTCGTTCTACCTCAATGGTCTCAATCTCGTGGTGCCCGCGGCGCCGGAACAAGACGCGTGCGCCGTGGTCCGTGCCGTCGATCCGGTGAGCTTTGGCGGCCAGAACACGCAACTGGCCACTGGTGCGTGCCTGCGCGATTTCATCGGCGACGCGTGGCGCCATGCGGTGGCGGTGACTATCCCACCAGGGCCGCGCGTGGCGCAGGAAGCGCTGCTTGGATTCAAACGGCATCCGTCGCCAGATATCGGAGACGTGCGGGCGGAGTGCATCGACCGCGCTGCGCCAATCGCCTCCCGATGACCTTTGCGAGCGCGCGATGGCACGGAACCAGTTCCAGATCGCAAGCGTGCTTTGGCCCATGGGGACGCTTGCCCGATTGATGGCCAATGGCATCGTCGGACGATGCACCTGCGGGAGTTGTCCGCGCCGCGACAGGGCATAGATCGGACCTGCGTGACCGGCCTCGCGAAGCGCGATCACGTAGTCGACCATGGTCAAGCCGGTGCCCAGAACGAGCACGGACGAATTGGGATTGATGCCCTTGGTGGCATTCGGCTCCCACGGCCCCGTGACGCACGCAAGCTCGGCCGGCTGCGCCTCATCGTGCCCGCCTGCGAATACAGCGACGTCGGCCAGAATCTGGCGACCGTCGCTCGTCTCGACAACGACGCCGTCCGCGCTCTCGTGCGCGCGACGAGCTTCAGCGTGCACGATCGATAGTCGCGCGGCGCCGCTTGCTTCGGACACGTAAGGTGCGATCAGGCTCTCGAGATAACGGCCATAAATCTTGCGCGGCACGAAGGTCAGAGGGCCGGGTTCGCGGCCACCGACGATTTCGTTGTTGTCGGCCAGCCAGCGCGTGAAATTCTTGGGATCATGGGCGAAGGCGCTCATGTTGAACGCGCGCACGTTGAGCAGGTGATCGGGGTTGTCGGTGCTGTAGGCGGTGCCGCGTCCGACGGACTGGCGCTTTTCGATCAGCGTTACGGTCAGCCAGCGGCCGCGATGGCGCAGGAGTTCGCAGGCGAGCAGCACGCCGCTGGCGCCGCCGCCAATGATCACGATGTGCTTGCGGGATTGTGCTGCCACGGGAGGACCTCTCTAGCGCGGGCGGCCGAGGTCCATCGATATCGTGGTCAATGCATGCGGGGAAATGCGAAGATCATCTAAGCAAATTCCGCAGCCGGGACAGTGTGCGTGAAGAGTGGGCGCGGCTTCGCGAAAAAAAAGCGCGCCGAGCGCGACGGGTTGCGCGCGGCGCGCTGACAAGAGTGCGACACCGGACGACGTCCGGTGTCGCGATCATCGTCAAGCAGCTTTTGCAACGGCTCCGGTCGGGACTTCCGAGATCGTCTTCAGGATCTGGGAAGCGATCTGGTAGGGGTCGCCCTGGGAGTTCGGGCGGCGATCTTCCAGATAGCCCTTGTAGCCGTTGTTCGCGAAGGAGTGCGGTACGCGGATCGAGGCGCCACGGTCAGCAACGCCGTAGCTGAACTTGTTCCACGGCGCCGTCTCGTGCTTGCCGGTCAAGCGCATGTGGTTGTCCGGGCCGTAGACGTTGATGTGGTCCATGATGTTCTTGTCGAAGGCGGCCATCAGCGCTTCGAAATACGGTTTGCCGCCGACTTCGCGCATGTACGAGGTCGAGAAGTTGGCGTGCATGCCCGAGCCGTTCCAGTCGGTATCGCCGAGTGGCTTGCAGTGGTATTCGATGTCGATGCCGTACTTTTCTGTGAGGCGCTCCAGCAGGTAGCGCGCCATCCACATTTCGTCGGCAGCCTTCTTCGAGCCCTTGCCGAAGATCTGGAACTCCCACTGACCCTTCGCCACTTCGGCGTTGATGCCTTCGTGGTTGATACCGGCGGCGAGGCAAAGTTCAAGATGCTCTTCGACGATCTTGCGAGCAACGTCGCCGACGTTCTTGTAGCCGACGCCCGTGTAGTAAGGACCCTGCGGTGCCGGATAGCCGGCGGTCGGGAAGCCGAGCGGACGGCCATCCTTGTAGAAGAAGTATTCCTGCTCGAAGCCGAACCATGCGCCCGGATCGTCCAGGATCGTGGCGCGCTTGTTCGTCGAGTGTGGCGTGACGCCGTCCGGCATCATGACTTCGCACATGACCAGCGCGCCGTTGGTGCGCGCGGGATCGGGATATACGGCGACAGGCTTCAGCACGCAGTCGGAGCTGTGGCCTTCCGCCTGCATCGTTGATGAGCCGTCGAAGCTCCAGAGCGGGAGCTGCTCGAGATCCGGAAATGCGCTGTATTCTTTGATCTGTGTCTTCCCGCGCAAATTCGGCACCGGCGTATAACCGTCGAGCCAAATGTACTCGAGCTTGTACTTCGTCATGGACGATGTCTCCTCGTGTGGACGACTAAGTCTGATGGCGTCCCGGCCGCGCAATGGTCCGGTGGGCCGTCTCGGGAGAACTAAGCGGCGCGACGTGCGGTCGAGCGGTGTTCCGCGATGCAATGCAGCGGTTGGCGGCGCACTGCGAGGCGGAACCGTGGACGGCAGCAAGCGTTAGTCCCGGACCGCAAGCTAACCGCAGAACGAAAACTGAGCATGCCAATAATATTGGCACTCGTTGAAGTGAAATTGGGCATCAGAAAATACGGGTAAATCGTGCTATAAGAGATGGACGATTTGAGCCGTCAAAACCAAGAGAAGGAAGACGACATGTCTTCGAATGCCACTTCTGCAATGAATCGTCCGACCGCGAAGATTTACCAATTCCCGTTGGGCGGCCGCGCCGCGCTGGCTGGCCGTCGTCCCGCACTTCGACCGACAACGCGCGTCGTTCGCGAGAAGCTCACCAAGCGCATCTATCTCGACGCCTGGTATCATCAGGCAGCGATTGAAGACAGCGAAATGGCTCGCTTTGGCGAGCTGCGCTGATCTGTGCGTATAGCTTCACGTTATAGCTTTGTTTTGGGTGTTTCTCGGCGGGCCGCATAGCTCGCCGAGCGCGTCTTTACGCGCCGAATATCGACCAGCCGAGACGTTTGCTCAGCTGTTCCAGCGCGATCTGGCCAAGTCGTGAGTTGCCAGACGCGTCCAATCCCGGAGACCATACCGCGATCGACGCTTTGCCCGGGGCAACCGCAAGGATGCCGCCGCCCACGCCGCTCTTGCCGGGAAGCCCCACGCGGTACGCAAATTCGCCAGAACCGTCGTAGTGTCCACATGTCAGCATGAGCGCGTTAATGCGCCGCGCCCTCTCAGGGTGAACAACGGATAGGCCGGTGGTCGGATTGCTTCCAAATTGTGCAAGATAGCGCCCTGCCATAGCCAATTGGCGGCACGTCATGGCGATCGCGCAATGGTGAAAGTAGACGCCAAGAGTGTGCTCGACCGGATTTTCGATGACGCCAAACGATTTCATGTAGTTGGCGAGGGCCGCGTTGCGGAATCCGGTGCGCTGCTCGGAGGCGGCAACCGCCTTGTCGATGGCGATCGACGAATCATCGGCCAGAAAGCGCACGAAGCGCAGGATTTCTCCAAGCGCCTCGCGCGGCTGGTGTCCCGACAGGATGACGTCGGTGACGGCGATGGCGCCGGCATTGATGAACGGGTTGCGCGGGATGCCCTTCTCGAACTCGAGCTGGATGATCGAGTTGAAAGGACTGCCGGAAGGTTCGCGCCCGACGCGCTGCCAAAGCCGATTGCCGACTTTCCCAATCGCGAGCGTCAGCGTGAAGACCTTGGAGATGCTTTGGATCGAGAAGAGCGTATCGGCATCGCCCGCAGCCGCGACATTGCCCGCGGTGTCGACGACGACGAGTGCGAACGCGCTGGGGTCAACCTTCGCGAGTTCCGGGATATAGGAGGCGACTTCGCCACGATCGGTTCGGACGCGAAGCTCGTCGGCGATTTCCTTGACCGCGCGGTCGAGTTCGGGTGCTGGCTGGTTCATTTGAATGTGCGGGCTTTGCGAGTTGGATCGCGGGCAAGATAGTCCGGCGAGGCGCACGCCGTCTGCCGCGCAATCGGTCGCGTGTTCGCGGGTTGCCGACTAACCGGCCGTGGCGCGATCGGCACACCGCGCGATCGGATTCCGCGTCGTGTTGGAAGTCCCGCCGCCGTTGCGTATTCGTCAACCGGAGGACGCGAGGTCTGAGCGTCGCGCCGATCCGAACAGGAAGGCGAGCACGAAGACAGCTGCCTGGATCAGCACGATGCAGGGGCCGGTCGCGGCGTCCATGTGGAAACTCAACAACGTGCCGATGACGCTCGCGCTCACGGCGACAGCAACCGCGATCACCAGCATGTGCTCGAAACGGTTGCTGAGCAGGTACGCGATGGCGCCCGGCGCGATCAGCATGGCGACAACGAGAATGATGCCAACCGCCTTCAGCGCCGCGACGATGGTGAGAGAGAGCAAGGTCAGCAGGCCGTAGTGTAGCGTGCGCACCGGCAGGCCGATCGCGCGTGCGTGCTGCGGATCGAAGCAATAGAGAAGCAGGTCGCGCCTCTTGGCGAGCACGACAATCAGCGCGCCTCCCGCGATGATGGCCGTTTCGATCAGGTCGCGCGCCGTAACGCCCAGAATGTTGCCGAACAGGATGTGGTTCAGGTGCTGGTCGGTGTCGACCTTCGTGAACAGAACCAGGCCAAATCCGAACATGCCGGAGAACACGATGCCCATCACGGTGTCCTCCTTGATGCGGCTGTTCTCCTTCAGGTATCCGGTCGCGACGGCGCAGCTAAGACCGGCTGCGAACGCACCGACGGCGAGCGGCAGGCCAAGCGCAAAGGCGATCACGATGCCGGGCAGGACGGCGTGCGAGATGGCGTCGCCCATCAGCGACCAGCCTTTGAGTACGAGATAGCAGGAGAGCACGGCGCAGACCGCGCCGACGAGGACGGCGACCACGAGCGCGCGCTGCATGAAGCCGTAACTCAATGGCACGGTGATGAAGTCGAGGATGCCGCTCATGGCTGCTGTTCCGGCGTGAGCGTTTCGGCGCGCAGTGCAGCGGCCGATTTGCGTCGCGCGGCGAGAATGCCGTGCTTGGGAGCGAAGACGAACGCCGCGAGGAATACGAGCGTCTGCAGCGTAACGATCATGCCGCCTGTCGCGCCGTCGAGGAAGTAGCTCACGTAGGCGCCGATGAAGCTCGTCAGCGTGCCGATGGCGACGGCGAGCGCGATCAAGCGTGGGAAGCGGTCGGTCAGAAGATAGGCCGTCGCTCCGGGGGTCACGACCATCGCGATGACGAGGCAGGCGCCCACGGTTTGAAGGGCCGCCACCACGGCTGCCGACAACAGCGTGAAGAACAACACCTTGAGCCAGGTGGGATTGAGGCCGATCGATCGCGCGTGAGCTTCATCAAAGAAGACCGCCATGAGATCTTTCCATTTCAGCAGCAGCACGATGAGCGTCACGATGCTTATGACGACGACCTGGAGCGCATCCTCATCCGATATGCCGAGTATGTTGCCGAGCACGATCGACTGCACGTTGACGGCTGTCGGATTGATCGAGACGAGCAGCAGGCCGGCGGCGAAGAAGGACGTGAAGACGATGCCGATGACGGCATCCTCGCGCAGCTTTGTCTGGCTGCGCACGAAATTCATGCCGAGGGCGGCGATGAGGCCCGCGATGAAGGCGCCGGCGGCGTAGGGGAGCCCCAGCAGATAAGCGCCTGCTACGCCGGGCACAATGGAGTGGGCGAGTGCGTCACCCATCAGCGACCAGCCCTTGAGCATCAGGAAAGCTGAAAGAAACGCGCACATGCCGCCGACGAGGGCGGAGACCCACATGGCCTTCCACATGTAGTCGTAGGCAAAGGGCGTGAGCAGTTCGGCCATTACTCGACGTCCTTGCCTTGCTGCTTTGCCGGCGGGTCTTGTTCGTCGTCGTCGCCGTAAAACACCACGGGGCGTTCGTCGTCGGTCAGCACGGTCACGCCGCGGCTGTCGGCGTCGTGGTGCAGCGTCTGACCTTCGAGCCGGAATTGGCGCAGGACACCGCCGAAGGCCCGTTCAAGATTGGCTTGGGTGAAGGTCGTTCGTGTCGGGCCGGCCGCGAGGACGGTGTGGAGGACGAGCACGACGTGGTCGCAGAAATCCTGCACGCTGCCGAGGTTGTGGGTCGAGACGAGGATCAAGTGTCCTTGTGCTTTTAGCTCGCGCAGCAGGTCGATGATTGCGGCTTCGGTTTTGACGTCGACACCTGTGAAGGGTTCGTCGAGCAGGATGATCAATCCTTCCTGGGCCAGCGCGCGGGCAAGGAAGACGCGCTTTCTCTGGCCGCCTGAAAGCTCGCCGATCTGGCGGTGGCGAAAGTTCGCCATGCCGACGCGTTCAAGCGCTTCGTCAACCTTGCGCCGATCGAGCGCGGAAGGCCTGCGCAGGAAGCCCATGCGGCCGTAGCGGCCCATCATCACCACGTCTTCGACGAGGACGGGGAAGTTCCAGTCGACATCCTCGGCTTGCGGAACATAGGCGACGAGGTTGCGCTTCTGGGCATCGTGCGGGTCCAGGCCGGCGATCGAGATTGCGCCCGCGGCCGGGGTGATGAAGCCCATGATGGCTTTGAAAAGCGTTGACTTGCCGGAGCCGTTGACGCCGACCAATCCGCAGATCGTGCCGGGACCCAGGGCGAAGGACGCATTTTTCAGCGCCGTCGTGCCGTTGGGATAAGTCACGGTTACGCCGCGCACCGAGATGGACGCTTCGAGCGGACTTCCGGTGCCTATCGCGACCGTTGTGCGGCGCTCATCCCTCATGGCTCAAACCCTTCGGCGATGCTCTGCCCGCT
>CADECN010000072.1 GCA_902825785.1 uncultured Hyphomicrobium sp.
CGGCTCGCGCGGGTCACGTTCGTGCTTGGCAGCGAGCACATGCGCTCGCAGATGGGCGAGGGCTCACTATGAATCGCGCCGAATGATGGAGCCGAGAAGCAACTGACCAGGCTCGGGGGAACGCTCAGCCATATCGAGGCAGTGCTCGAAACAGATCCGCAAACGTATGCAGGGAGTCACTCGCAACATCATCACGATCACGACCATCACCACGAACATGCGCACGAGCATGGCTCGGACAAACCCAATCCGGCGCCTGGCCTGCCGGGGCACGTCCATGTTCACGGCCCCGGCTGCAAGCACTAGGGTTAGCGATCTGCGAGACGTGAGTTGGCTCTGCTGCGGCGGTGATTTTTCGAGGATGAATGGCGAACGGCAGCAGGGGCGACAAAGCCGAATCCAAGCCTGAGTCGAAAGCGGAAGCCACGCCTGCGCCGGGCTCCGGGCTTAGCCGCAAGGAGCGGCAGCAGGCGCGCGAAGCGGTCAAGCAGCGGCCCGCGGTCGTCTATGAGATCATCCGGCTACAGGGCGAGAACGAACTGCGACGGCCGATCTCGGCGCTGTGGTGGTCAGGCGTCGCGGCCGGCATATCGATCGGCTTCTCGTTTCTGACCGAGGCGGCGCTTATCGCGCATCTGCCGTCCGATGCGGCCTGGGCGCCGCTTGTCGCGAAGCTCGGCTATGCGGTCGGATTTCTCATCGTCATCCTCGGTCACCAGCAGCTGTTCACCGAAAATGTCCTGACGGCCGTGCTGCCCGTCATGGCGCGGCGCACCGGCTACTGGCTGGTGCAGATGCTGCGGCTGTGGGGCGTCGTGCTTGCCGCCAACGTCGCGGGCTGCTTCATCTTCGCGCTCGCCTTCGCGACGCTGCCGCTCGCCGACTACAAGACGGCGGTCGGCATGTCGCACGTGGTCCAGACACTCATGGCGAACTCGCCGGAGGAAATGTTCGCCAAGGGTATCGGCGCCGGCTGGCTGATCGCGGCACTGGTGTGGATCCTGTCCTCGACGCAGTCGGCGGCCTTCCCGATCGTGACGCTTATCACCTATCTCATCGCGCTGTTTGGCTTCACCCATATCGTGGCGGGAAGCGCGGAGGCGATGTACGGCGTGCTCACGGGCATGATCGGGGTTGGCAAGGCCGCGTTCGGGTTTTTCATTCCGACGCTCGCCGGCAATGTGTTCGGGGGCACGGTGCTGTTCTCGGTCCTGAGCTACGCGCAGGTGCGCGAGGAAATCTTCGAAATTGATCGCGAAGACGGGTGATGAGCCGGAGATTTTCGGCTTAAAAAATTTTTCAAACCCGGTTTCCGTGAGCCGGAGGTTTCAAGGCCTTACTTGCGGCGGGCGAATCACGCTCATTAAGCGCATCTACAAGTCGATGCGCAAAGGAGCGGATCATGGTCGAGCGTGTTGCGGGGCGGAGCGGCAGGAGCCGCCGGATCGAGGCTGACGCGCTCGAGGGTTCTCATTCGGCGAAATCCTCCGGCAACCCGGTTCGTGCTCGCGCCAGCGACGGGCGCGGTTTGCCTCGGGCATCGCATTTGCGGTCCGCGAGCCGGCCGGAAGTGCAGGCCAAAACCACGATCGCGCTCGTCTACGACTTCGACGGCACGCTGTCGCCGCGTCCGATGCAGGAATACGGCTTCCTGCCGAAGCTCGGCATCGATCCGGCCGCGTTCTGGGCCGAGTGCACGGCGCTGGCACGGGCCGAGCGCGCCGATCCACTCATCACCTACATGCACCTCATGTACAAAAAGGCGAAAGAGAAGGGCGTGCGCGTCGACCGCGCCGATCTCGTCGCGCAGGGAAAGCGCGTCCAATATTATCCGGGCGTGACGCAGTGGTTCGGGCAGATCGCGGCCTACGTGAAGAAGCGCGGGGGGACAAGCGGCATCGACGTCAAGCATTACCTGGTGTCGTCGGGCCTCGCCGAGATCGTCGAGGGTACGTCGATCTACAAGAATTTCGCCAACGTGTTCGCGTCCGAATATTGGTTCGATGCTTACGACGTGCCGTACCCGAAGCGGGTCATCACGGATACCGGCAAGACGCAGTATCTGTTCCGCATCAACAAAGGGCTTGAGGACTACAACGAGAGCATCAACAGCCACATGCCGGAGGCGCAGCGGCCGATCCCGTTTTCCAACATGATCTATTTCGGCGACGGCGAGACGGACGTGCCGAGCATGGCGCTTTTGAAAAAGAACGGCGGGGCGGCGATTGCCGTACACGCGCCCGACGCGCCGCCCGGCAAATGTGTGGAACTGTTCGAAGCGGGGCGGTGCGACTTCTTCGCGGGCGCCGACTATCGCAAGGGCTCCGATCTCTTCAAGCGCACCTGTCTGCTCATCGACCGCATCATCGCCGACATTCGCGTGAAGCAGGAAAGCGCGGGGCTTTAGCGCGTCCTTCTCAATGCGACAGCCATTGTTCGAAAAAAAACCCCGCAGGCAAGCTGCGGGGTCAAGGGAGAGGACAGAGGTAGGTAGTAGGATTGATCAAGCCTTCGCGAGGCACTTGCCCTTCATCATATGCATGCCCTTGGCACAATAGTTGTGCCGGTGATGCTTGTGATGTTTGTGATGCTTGTGGTGACGGTGATGCTTCGAGTGCTTGTGTGCGTGCTTGTGCTGCGCGGTCTGATGCGGATGCTTGAGATGATGAGCGTGGTGGTGCTCATGCTTCACGACGGTGGCGGCGTTCGCTGCGACTGGCGCTGTCGCGGCAAGAGCCGCCGCAAGTGCCAAGCCAAATATGCTCATTAAACGCATGGGCTGTTTACTCCCCAAGAGTGCCCTTATTGGAAGCGCGGTTGGTGCGTGCAAGAGGCCGAGCGTGGGAGGCACGCCCGGCCTTGGATCGATGCGTTACTTCTTCACTTCCTTCGTGCACTTGCTTGTGGCGTCATCCCATTTCATCTTCGCCTTCTCGCACTCGGCTTTGGTCTTCGGCGCGGCGGCGAACGAGACTGTCGGCGCGGTGACGGCGAGCAGCGCGCTGGCCAGGATGACGGTGTTCATGAGTTTGCTGGACATGAGTTTCCTCCGTTTACAAATTTCGCGAAGCCCCTCGGGCCCGCTGGAGGAGGAACATGTGTCGCGATTGTTACCGCCATTCTGCCGGAACTATACGGTTATGTAAGGTCGCAACGGTCGTTTCGCGGTCGCGGTAAATGCCTATTGCATGAACGTTTCTCGCATTCCGCACGCTGCTGCATCGCAAGAAATTCAGCGGCATCAATTTCGTGGAATGTGAACGCTGTGGGATAAAATCCCGGATCGCTGGATGTCGCGTTTTCGCGCCTGAGCGCAATGAGTGCTGCGTTCGCTAAAGAGCGCGCAGTGCTGGATTCTTCTCCATGTCCCACGCATCGTCAGGCGTCAGACCGTCGGCGAAAAACTGCTTCCAATGGTTCGATGACCAATAGCCGTCGTCGCCGACATCGCCATCGGCGGCGGCCAGGGTGCGGATCGCCTCTATGTACTCGTGCAAAGTCATCGTGGCCCTCTGGGCGCGAACAGAACGCTGTTTATTTAGAGAGCGCAATTACCCATTTAGAGAGGTGTGCGATGTTGTGGCTGCACCCGTACAATTGCGGTGCGCGCCTTATCTTGCGGCATGTAATTAGCGTCCGTGACCTCGTCCGTCCTGCCGCGCGTCCCTTTCGCGCATGTCGAACACATTTTGCTCCAACGGCTGCACGAAAAGCCAGCGCTTGCTCATCCGTTCGCCACGAAATGCCCAGGTTTTGTGAGCGACGCGCGGGCGCTTCACAATTACCTTCGAGGTATGGGAAGCCGGAGTGCGCTTCGTGAAGTGGCTGATCACCGCAGACCTGCACTACACTTTGAAGCAGTACGACTGGCTGCAGAGCGCCGCGGGTGACTTCGACTATGTGATCCTCGCCGGCGATCATCTCGATATCTTTTCGAGCGTCGATGGCGGCGTGCAAACCGTCGTCGTGCTGCGCTACCTGAAGCGCATTTCCGAAAAAACGCGGCTGATACTTTGCTCGGGCAATCACGATCTCGATGGTCGCGACGAAGCGGGCGAGCGCGTTCCGCGCTGGATCGGATTGTGTCGATCGTTCGCGACGGGGATTGATGGCGATGTCGTGGTCGAGGGCGATACTCTGTTCTCGATCTTTCCCTGGTGGGACGGCGCGCGCGCGAAGGCGGGGATCGAAGAAAAGCTCGCGCACGACGCGTTGCTTCCCAAGCGGCTGTGGGTGTGGGTCTACCATGCGCCGCCCAAGGGGTTGAAGACGAGTCGCGAGGGTGACCGGTTGGTCGGCGAGATTGACGTTCGCGATTGGATCTTGCGCTACCAGCCCGACATCGTCTTCTGCGGCCACGTGCACAACGCGCCGTTCCTTGAAGGCGGCTCGTGGTTCGATAGGCTTGGCAACACGTTCGTGTTCAATGCCGGGCGCCAAATCGGCGACGAACCGACGTACATTATTGTCGACACGGTGGCGCGCACCGCGCGTTGGAATTCAAACAACGGCACGGGCAAAGTGAAACTCGATCTCATGGATAGGGTCGCGGCAGCACCAACCGGTGGCTAGGTGTGCTCGCGGTCGGACCCGGCTTCGAAGGGGCGCGACTGGTGCGTGCAAAGGCAGCCAAGGACGTCGTGCACCATGGCAAAATGTTCGTCGCTGCCGGCGTACTGCTTCTTCAAATCGGCGAGGTAGCCGGTGAGCGCGTCGAGGCGGCGCGCAAGCAGCTTGCTGACGGCCATGATGGCCCGCGGGTCGGATTTGATGATCGCGCCGCCGTTCTCAATCACCACAGCGCGGCAATCGGAGACCGCTTTCACGGTCGCGGCGTGCGGTGCGTCAAGCAGAAGGGACATTTCGCCGAGTATTGCGCCCGGCTCGGAGATCACCGCGATCGGTGCGCCGTCGCGTTCGATCAGGACTTCGCCTCCAGTCAGGACGAAGAGGCGGCCAGTGGTCTCGCCTTGTGTCAGGATCGTGCTGCCGGCAGCAAACGCCGTTTCGGGCCGACCCGACCAGAACGCTTCGCCAGATGCTACAGGTGCGGTCATCGAGATAGGGTAGCACCGCGGCATGGCCGGCGAAAGGCAACAGCCGCGCTGTGACTATTTGCCTTCGATCTTCACGCCAGGAAGGTCGATCTTCACCTTGGTCTGCTCGGCTTCGTAATAGAGGTAACCGAGAATCGCGACGGCGATCACCAGCGCTCCGATGATCATTGATTTGAGGTCCATAACCCGTCTCCCCGTCGTGCTTGCCTGTTTGTGAGGCATCAGACGCCATGCGTGTGTGGCCGTGTCAAGTACACGGCAGGCAGGGCGCACATTATCCCCGCTGCTAACCGTAAGGCGAAAAAGCATCGGCAAACTTATCCCCGCCCGTGCGCCCGGCGCCATACTCGCCCGATCTCGCCACACGCGAAGGGCACAGGCTCGAGCTGGGAACTTTTGGGTGGGGAGAGCGTGCCGGACTGCCGGGGCCCATCAGCTGGAACCGGGGAATGTCTGCCGGCCGCGGTGGCTGCTCAGGTGGCGCCGTGGTTCAACTCCCGATCGAAAAAGTCGGATTGCGCGGGAGGTGGTGGTGTCGACGGTTCGATATGGGGCATACCCCCGTTGCACGGCGCGGGCGGCGAAGGCTGCAACCGAAAAAACTAGAACCATTGAGATCGAGGCGTCGCCGTCCCGTCCCTTCGCATGATTTTTATTGGCAGGCGCGATCGGTACGCGCCGGCCCTGCAGCGCGTGCGCCGGAGAATTGTCCGTCGCGCACGCGCACTTGCGTTCACTTCGATCGTTCGCGCTGGTCGTCCCAGAAGTCGACGGTGTCGCGGCGGAGCGTGTCCCGGCAGTCGGTCTCGCACCAAATCCAGTTGCCGCCCGGGCTCAGGTATTGCGGTCCGAGGTTGGTCATCCGCACACGAGCGGTCACGCATTGGCTCCCGTACTTGCTGCACGTGCGGATCGTTCCCAAATCGCTCGGCTTCGCTTCGGCAAGGGAGGCAAGTGCTGCACAGGCCGTGGCCGCAGCGAGGGCAAGCGCGATGGCTTTAGCTGTCATGTGGACCTCCACATTTCTGCCCGGCACCGGGATGGCGCCGGTCCTGCGATGAGTAACGCGCGTGCCCGACCAATCCGACGGTCGCTCTCAATTACCGATCAGTCGACGGAAGAAGCCGCGAACGCCGCCGGCGTGCGCGGCGGCTCCAGTCTTGTCGACCGCGATCAGAAGAGCGGCGATGACCTTTTCGCCCTCTTCGTTGACGCTCAGCACCGTTCCGCCGCCTTCGCGCTGGCCTTCAGCGAAGATGAAGTCGGTGTCATTGGTCGTGTCAGGCGTCGGGCGCAGCGAATAGGGTTCGCGCGTCGCGTAGATCTTCTTGCTGACGTCGTCTGGAAAATAGATCTGACCCGTCACCAGCGTCTTGGTGTCGAGAAACACTTTTACGTGAATGTGTGGCGTGCGGCCCGGATACCAGCCCGGGTACACGCTGTCGAACGTGGCCATGCCGTCGGCATTCGAGATCTGTGTACCGCGCAGGTAGGTCTGGCCTTTGGTGGAGACGCTGCGGTCGTCGCCTTGGCGCTCGTAGCCCGAATAGACGCCGCCGGCATCGGCGTGCCAGACGTCGACGCGCAAGTTCGACATCGGCGTGCACGGTCCGGCCTCGATCACGCGCAGCATCAGCTTGAGCGGCACTCCCGTTTTGCCCTCGGTGATATCGGCGCGCACGAGGTTAGGGTCGAAATAGTAGGGTCCTTCGACGGCCTGGGGCAGCAGCACGCAGGTGCCTTGCTGCTGATTGGCGGGGGTCGTCTCGGCGGCGGCAGCCGGAATCGATGCCGTCGCAGGCATGGCCGCGCCGAGCGCGATGCGCTGGATTGCGGCGCGCCGCGTCACAGGTCGTTGCATGAAGAAGTCCTCTGCCTCTGCGTCTGTTGCTCCCATTGCGAGAAACGATGGCGACGGCATATTTCCGTCACGACGCGTCTGAACCTAGTTGTCGCAGATCGGGCAAAGGTAGGCCATTGCTGATGACGAACAGAGAACTCGGAAAAACGCTGAACGGCGATATTGCGCCGGATGCGTGCGGGACGCAGTCGCCGGACGGCGGCATTACCGTCTTTTACGATGGCTCCTGTGCGCTTTGCCGGCGCGAGATTGGCTTCGTGCGCGCGCTCGACGGACTCGATTGCGCGACGTTCAGCGATATCAGCGCATTGCCGGCGGACAGCGACGTTGCGCCGGGCGTGAGGGCCGACACCGCCATGAAGCGCATGCACGTCCGGCTCGCCGACGGCCGCATGGTGCAGGGCGCGGCGGCGTTTGCGGCCATGTGGGGTGCGTCGCGGCGCTTGCGGTTTTTGTCGCGGCTCATCGGCTCGCCCGCCGCGATCAAAGTGCTCGACAAAGTATACGACGTCGTCCTGATCGTACGTCCACCGTTATCGCGGGCCGTCGGCCGCTTTGATGCCTGGCGCGCCGGGCGCCGCGGCGGGTAGCGCGTTGGCGTTGAAGCGCGTGACGGTGCGCGTAAGCCGCGCATTGCTTTCGGCGTTGAGGCGGGCGTCGAGTTCGCCCTTTTCATCAGCCTCGATCAGCGCCGACATGACGGTATCGAGATGCTTTTCGCTGAACGACACGAGGATGATGTCGGCGCCGGCCTGCACGGCCTTGATCGCCGCGCCGCCGACCCCGTCCTTGTTGCGCGTGACGGCGCCCATACTGAAATCGTCGGTGATGACGAGCCCATCGTAATTCCATTTTTTCCGGATTAGATCGCGAATGACGATGAGCGAGAAGGATGCCGGCGTGAGGTCGTCGATGGCGGGCACCCGCACGTGCCCAAGCATGGTGACGGCGTTCGGCTTCGACATGCCGCGGCGGAAAGGTATCCAATCGTTGCTGTCGAGCTGCTCCTCGCTCGCCTCGATGCTTGCGGACGTCACGTGCGTGTCGCGCTTGGCGCGGCCCAGGCCGGGGAAGTGCTTGAGCGTACACATGAGCCCGGCGTCGGCCAGCGTGTCACAATACCACTCGGCGACCTTGGCAACGGTTTGCGGGTCTTTGGAGATCGCGCGCATCCGAAGGCGTGTCTCGCCGTCGCCTCGAAAAGTCGGGTTGATATTGAGATCGACAACGGGACTGAAGTTAAGCGTCACGCCGATGCGCTTTAATTCGGCCGCCTGTGTGCGGGCGTAGGCGCGCACGGCCGTTTCCATCTCGGCATCGGTTTTGAGGCCCTGCAGGACGCGGGAAAGGGAAGGCTGGCGCTTCAGGGGTGGACTGAGGCGCGAAACCGTGCCGCCCTCCTGGTCGGCGGCGATGATGAGCGGCGGCAGTCCCTGGCTGGAGCGTATGGCTTGCAGTTCGGCCATGGCCCAGGCCGTCGTGTCGGATGAACGGCCGCGCACATTGTGATCGGTGATGAATACGCCGGCGATTGCGCGACGCTGCACGAGCGCTTTGACGGCGGCGTAGTCGTGGTATCCGATGACGATGTGTCGACCGACGCGCGCAAGCCGATCGGGATCGGTCGCAAGAATTTCGGCACGCGTGAGCAGGCGCGCCGGATAGGCGGGTTTGAAATTAGGTTCGACCTTGGCGTGCGCAGCGCGCGGCTTGTGCTTGTGGGGTCGCTTTTTTGCGAGAGCAGAATCGGCAGCGCCAGCGACAAGCGCTACAATTGCCGTCAGTTGAGCGAGCGCGCGGAAGACACTTCGTTGTTGGTTGCGCCCTGGCATTGTTCGATTGGTTACCTTCGAATGTCTCGCCGCCAGCCGGGCGCGATGTTGCGGGCGACCGTTGAACGCGTGCGGGGGCTAATAGATCCGCATCGGGAAATAGCGCTGCACCAATTCCTCGAAGCGGCCAGATGCGCGGACGCGCTTGAGGGCATCGTTCAGCATGATACGGATCTCGTTGTCGGATTTGGGCACCGCAATGGCAATTCCGTCGCCGAAATACTTCGGTTCCAGAAAAGGACCGCCGCGCATTTCGCAGCATTGCCGTGAAAGCGTGCCGTTTAACCAAAAGGCCAGCGAAATGCCGTCGTCGAAGGCGAAATCGGCCTTGCCGGCGGCCAGTGCCTCGCGTGCAAGGTCGGCGTTTTCGTAAAGCGCCAGCGGACTGTCGCGGAAGAACGTTTTGAGGAAGGCCTCGTGCGCGGTGCCGCGTGCCACTGCGATGCGTCGACCGTCGAGACCGCTCGGCGTGATTTCGACATCGGGCGAATCCTTGCGTCCGGCAAAGCGCCCGGGCGTATGGAAGTAGCGGTCGGTGAACGCGACCTCGCTTGTCGCCGCGGCTGTGACCTTGTGCGCCGCGATGACCGCGTCCGCTTCGCCTGTTTTCAGCCCCTTGAAGAGCTCCTCCCAGGGGCGTGCCTTGATATCGCACGACGTTCGCAACTCCAGGCAAATGGCGCGCGCCAAGTCGATGTTGAAGCCGACCAGAACGCCATCCTCGTCGTAGAAATTGAACGGCGGAAAATCACTGTCGGTCAGAAAGCGGATCACGACGCGTCGCGGGCGGACATCCGTTTTTGCATCGCCATCCCGGCCGGCCTGCGCACTATCCCCGCTCAGCGCTTGCTGCGCACTGGCGGTGATGTTCGCGCCAACTAAGAGGAGTGCGATGGCGATCGATCCGAACAGGGAAGCAAGGTGCAAGACGCGCGCGCAACGTCGCTCGTGTTGCACCAAAGGTACGCTCGACGGTTTTGATTGATCGTATACAATAAAATTGCAAGCCGTCATTGGGCGGACCATTGCCGCAAAAGTTATTCTTTTGAAAGCCGCGTTGTCCTGATGGCTTTTAGATTTGATGCGCATACGGGCTTTAGCTCGATTTTTTCTGCGGCGCGCGTAAACGCCGATGCGTACTGGACGGACAAGGATGCCGCGCGAGTCTTCGCCGCCACATACGGTCTTTACCGACGCATGCCCCATCTCTCAAGCGTAGAGCGGGCAAGCGTATGGCAACGCCTGTTACTTTTTGGCCTACTGGCCGTCGTGCTCGGCGGGCTGAGCTTCGATCCCGACGGGACGGGCGTGATTTTCGCCGTAATTGCCGCTTTGGCGTTTTCGCTGATTGTGGTCCTCCGACTGGCTGGGTTGTGGCGCCTGGCCGTGCCGCGTCCTTTCCTAAGGCAAGCGCCGCTCCCGCCTGTTGGAGAGCTACCGGGCTATGCGATCCTCGTGCCGCTAAGGAATGAGTGGGAGGTAATCCCTGGGCTTGTCGCTGCGCTGCGGGCACTCGACTATCCCAGCGACCGTCTGGACATCATTTTTGTTACAGAGGCCGACGATGCCGGTACGCGAACGGCGCTTGGAGCGGCTGAGCTTGCCGCACACATGCGTGTCGTAACCGTTCCGGCCGGTCGTCCGAGAACGAAGCCTCGAGCACTGAATTACGCCTTGCAGGACGCTCGTGGCGACCTGGTTGCCGTGTACGACGCGGAAGATGTTCCCGACAGGGACCAACTGCTGAAAGCGGCCGCCGCGTTCGCCGACGCCGACCATCGCCTCGCCTGCGTGCAAGCGCGGCTCGACGTCTACAACCCGACCCAGAGTACGACGACACGGCAGTTCGCGCTTGAATACGCGGCCCTATTCCATGGGGTGCTGCCAGCGCTCGACCGGCTGCGGCTTCCGCTACCGCTCGGCGGCACGTCAAACCATTTTCGCAGAAGCGTGCTGGAAGACTGCGGTGCATGGGACGCATTCAACGTCACGGAAGACGCCGACCTCGGCATACGGTTCGTGCGGCTCGGCTACCGGGTGGCAATGCTCGACTCGTCGACCGGAGAGGAAGCACCGGCTTTGCCGCGTGCTTGGCTCAATCAGCGCACGCGATGGCTGAAGGGTTGGATGCAGACCTATCTCGTGCACATGCGCTCACCCGTGCGGCTCGTGCGCGAGCTTGGGCCATGGGGCTTTTTCGGTTTCCAGGCGATGCTCGGGGGCATGATCCTGTCGGCGCTGGTCCACCCCTGGTTTGTCGTTTGGGCGACATGGACGATTGCGGTTGGCGGTGCAGCGCTGCCGGATGCCGGCGCGCTTTTATGGCTGTGCGGGTTCAATCTCGTGGCGGGATATGCAACCGGAGTGGCGCTTGCGGTCGCGGCCGCTGCGAAAATCGGTGCGTGGCGGCTGGTGACCTCGGCCGTGCTCATCCCGTTTTACTGGCTAGCGATTTCGTTCGCCGCCTATTGCGCCGTGTTCGATTTGATCCGGCGTCCTCACTACTGGGCCAAGACTCCGCATGGCGCGTGTAACAAACAGGCGCTTCGGGGCATCATCTGCCCGTCACAAGATGGCCCAAAGCCCGTTCACCATGAGCGCGGTCTTATGCCGTAAACGACCCATAGCGGACTGTTTACGAGAAGCGTGCTCTGTACGCCGAAGCTAGGTTGTGGGAATCTCCGGCGTTGCCGTCAGCGCCAACAGGGAGCCGCCGTGAAACGCAAGATCGCCGCCATTCTGTCAGCGGACGTAGCGGGTTACAGCCGTCTCGTCGCCGAGGACGAGGAGGAGACCCTGCGCAGGCTCAATGCCTATCAGGGCGTTTTCCAGGACCATATCTCGCGTGCCGGCGGGCGCATATTCAACACTGCCGGCGATGCGGTGCTGGCCGAGTTCCCGAGTGCGGTCGATGCCGTGCGGTGCGCGATCGATGTGCAGGAAAGTTTGAGGACGCGCAACCTTGCTTACCCGCAGAGCCGGCAGATGGCCTTTCGCATGGGCCTCACTATCGGCGACGTGGTTGAGCAGGTCGGCGGCGATCTGCTCGGCGACGGGGTTAACGTGGCGGCGCGCTTGCAAACTCTCGCCAAGCCCGGCGGCATCTGTATTTCGAAGGCGATGTACGACGCGGTCGCCAACAAGCTGTCGGTACGCTTCGTCGATCTTGGCGCGCATGAGCTCAAGAACATTCCAACGCCGGTCAACGCATACAGCGTGCAGCTGGAAGACGTGAAGTCCGCGGATAGCGCCACCGCGGCACCTTCGCGCGCTACGCTGGCGCGCTCGTATGCGCTTCCACTTTCGATCGTCGCAGCGATGCTCATTGGCGGCGGCGTTGCCGCGCTCACGACCGGCTTTCTGTCCGGCGGCAAGTCCGACGGGCCGACGCAGGTGGTAAAAACGGATACGGCTGCGCCGGAAAGCGCGACTGAACTCACGCCTGCCGCGGTCGCCGAAACATCTGCGTCGCCACCTGATGCAAACGCCACTCCCGTGCCGGACGCTCGCGAAGTCACGACGGTCGAGGAGGCCAAATCCGAAGAGCCGAAAGTAGCTGCCCTGCCACCCGATCGCAGTGGCGATGTCGCCGGTATGGAGCGGCTGCGGGTGACGCGCTGGAGGGACTGCAAGGGTGACGATACCGAACTGGCACTGACAGGGTGCTGGGCACTGATCCACGATGCCGGGACGAGCGGTGCGGACCTTGCCACCGCGCATCGCCAGCTCGGGTATGCGCAGCGTAAGAAGGGCGAAATCGACGCTTCGATCGAGTCTTTCAGCAAGTCGATAGAGATCGACGATACCCCGCAAGCGCACAACGACCGCGGCATCGCCTACCTCATCAAAGGCCGGTCAGGCGATGCGATCGTCGATTTCGACCGGGCTATCAACCTCGATGGCAGCAACGGCGAGGCCTACAACAATCGGGCTTGGACCAACTATAAGGCCGGCAAATTCCGCGACGCGCTCACCGACGCTAACCGGGCCGTGCAGCTGGTGGCGGACAAAGGCTTTGCCTGGGATACGCGTGGCCACATCCAAGAGGCACTCGGGAACCGAAGCGGCGCTATTCAGGACTTCGAAAAGGCGATCGTGCTCGACCCCACGCTGGAGACGAGCACGAAAGCGTTGAAGCGTCTTAGAGGCGGTTAGTCGCTATTCGCCGAGATTGACGATCTGTACGCGGCGGTTTTCGCCTGCGTATGGATCGGTCGAAACCTTAGGCTTCTGGGGACCGTAGCCAACCGCAATCAGCTGTTCGTTGCTGACGTTGAATTCGCTTACAAGCATGTCGCGGACGGCTTTGGCGCGGCGTTCAGACAGCCTCTGATTATACTTTGTGCTGCCGGTCGCGTCGGTGTGTCCGGCGACGATAAAGCTCGAACCCTTGAGCTTCGCATCCTGAAGTGCGCGGCCAAGCGCTTCGACCGCGGGGCGCGCGCGATGGTTGATCGTCGATGAATTAAGATCGAAGGGAATGTCCATGTCCTCGGCGGGCAAAGACTTCGTCACTTCGGAGAGCTGTTCACGCTCTTCCTCGGTGATCGAAAGTCCACGCGACGACTTGGCCTTGAGTGCTTTGATGAGATCGGAACTGGCGACCGATTGGGCAACGCCGCGCGTCGGCCCCTTCGACTGCAAGGCTTCGATGAGGGACTCCGCGGTCGGC
>CADECN010000073.1 GCA_902825785.1 uncultured Hyphomicrobium sp.
CGTAACAGACCCGTGACACGAACCTTCACAGACGGAAGGCTGACGCAATCAAGGCCAGCAGCGTGGCGCTTTTGCCTCAGCCCCTTATTTGTGCCTCCGAAGCAGCGTAAACTAAAAATACTAATTGGCGGATCAGACTTGTCGTCGCCAGCCTAGGCTGGCGCACGATCGGTATTTGGCGTTGGTTGCGTCAGCCGCGCGGCAGGTCATACGACACGGCGGGTAAAATGCGGATAGCAAAATTGCAAGGTTGCGTCGTTGGATTGCTGGCCGTCGCCGGCATTGCGATCCCGGCCCTCGCCCAACCAGATCCCGAACCGCGCCCAGTCCATATCGACGAATGCGCATCGTCAGGTGACCATCTGGGTATCTCCCGTGTCGTCGAAATCGATACCAAGGGCGGCCCGCATTTTGGCGGCAGCCAAGGAGGCCACAACTCGTTCCTCGAGCCGGGCGAAGTTCTGCTGACCTTCGACGACGGCCCGATGCGCTCCCACACGCGTGCCGTTCTCAAGGCCTTGGCGGATCAATGCACGAAGGCGACCTTTTTCATGGTCGGCAGGATGGCGGTCGCCGCGCCCGACATGGTCAAGGAAGTGGCCGACGCCGGTCATACCGTCGGCTCGCACACCTGGTCGCACAAGAACCTCGGAATACTCGGCGTCACGCGAGGACGGCAGGAAGTCGAGGCGGCCGTATCGGCAGTCAGCGCCGCCGGCGGCAAGCCGATCTCACCATTCTTCCGCTATCCGTATCTGAGCGGCAGCAAGACGGTGGACGCTTACACGCGCACGCGCGACATCGCGACATTCTGGATCGACGTCGATTCCAAAGACTACACCACGCGAGATCCCAACAGCGTCATCAGGCGGGTCATGGCCCAGCTCGAGCAAAAGGGCAAAGGCATCATTCTGATGCACGACATTCAGGTCTCGACCGTGCGCGCCCTGCCCCGTCTGCTCGACGAATTGCATGCCAAGGGGTACCGCGTCGTACACGCTGTGCCGAAATCCGATCTTTCGACGGTTGCGGAGTTCGATGCCATTGCGGAGAAGGCTCTGGCGGCCAAGGCGGACAAAACCCGGGTGTCGAAGCTCGCGGATCGCGCCGTAACCTGGGCGGCTGATCCCGAACCGGTCGAGGGCCAGCGTCACCACCCGAAATCAGTGAAGCGCGCGGTGCCGCCCGCCAAGCCCACGTCGTCCGAAGCGCTGCCGTGGGGTACGACACCTGCCGCGAAGGCGAAGAAGCCGTCGAAGCCGGCGCACAGCGAGTTGCCCTGGCAAAGCACGATTTTCGGCTACTAGACGGCGCGCATGCCTTCTTCGCGCTGCGATCTTGCCCGGCTCCAGACTTTCCGTGTCGAAGTGAGGCGGCTGCTCGCACGCTCGTCACTCGTGCTGCTGTTCCTGTCCTGCGGCCTCGCGCCGGTCGTCGCAGCTTGCGGTGACGTGCCAGGCAAGCTCGGCGTCAAGCGCGTTCAGACAATCGACACCTCGACAGGGCCGGTTTTCGGCTCCATCACCAAGCTTGCGTTTCAGCCATCGTTTCTGGCCCACGGCGAAATCACGTTAACTTTTGACGACGGTCCGCACCCGGCGCGGACGCGAGCGATCCTCGACATCCTGGACCGCTACTGCACCAAGGCGACCTTTTTCATTCTCGGCCAGAGGGCGCTGCTCTACCCCGACATCGTGCGCGAGATCATCGATCGCGGCCACACGGTCGCGACCCATACGATGACCCATCCCTACCGGCTCGCGCGCATGGCGCCGGAAAAGGCCGAGCTCGAAATCGAGCGAGGTTTCGCGGCGGCCGTGGCCGCCGCGGCCGGAAAACCGATTGCGCCGTTCTTTCGATTTCCGGGACTTGCCGATTCAGGCGCGCTCGTTGCCTACCTTGCGACCCGCGGCATCGGGACCTTCACGGTCGATATCGTCTCGAACGACAGCTATATCGCCAGTGCGAGCAAGCTTGCGGAACGCACGCTCAAGCAGCTCGACCATCGCGGCAGCGGCATACTGCTTTTCCACGACATCAAGCTGTCGACCGTCAAAGCGCTGCCCGTCATTCTGGATGGACTGAAGACGCGCAAATTCAGCGTGGTGCACATGAGGCCGGCGGCTCCTGTCGAAGCTTTGCCCGAACTGGTGCAAGAGATGACGGCCAAGCTGGCGCACGTTAAGCCATCGCCGCATCATGGCGTTTCGGGAGACGAAGCACCCGCGGGCAGCGGGCCAGAAACGCCCGGGCTTCCGAGTGGCGAACAACCGTTGCCGCCGTTCGGCGAGGGATTGATCTACGAATAATCGCCTCCACCGCCATGTGGGGTCGCGAGCTATCGCGACCGCCGACGGGTCGGCTATCCCTTAAAGAAATGAAATTTCAGACTTAATATTTGGTGCGGTTGAGAGGACTCGAACCTCCACGCCGTTTCCAGCGCTACCACCTCAAGGTAGTGCGTCTACCAATTCCGCCACAACCGCAGGCCGGACGACTGTACGTCGTCACGTGAAGGCCGGGGGAGCACCAAGGCACCCGCCAAGCTCAGGAAGAGGCTCAGCTATCAGACACCTTCCTTCAAGGCAAGCGGCAGTTTATCTAAGGGCCGATTGTCGAAATGCGGCCAAAATGCCGGCCTCGCCGCTCCACTTCGCCGGCCGCCCTCGAAGGGCTCATCGAACCTTGGAAACAGCAGCCAACGATCAACGGCATCCAGCAATTGACGCACGCATCCAAAGACATCCAGCCTCAATCACCTATCGCTATTGCCGATTGGGCGGTGAGCGATGGCCTCATCAGTTATCCACAAGCCATGTCGTTCATGAACGATCGTGCCGCCGCAATTCGCAAGGGTGAGGCGCCAGAACTCGTCTGGCTGCTGCAGCACCCGCCCCTCTATACGGCCGGCACGAGCGCGAAGCCGGACGATCTGCTGGATGCGACTCGGTTTCCGGTTTTTTCGGCTGGTCGTGGCGGCCAGCTCACCTATCACGGGCCGGGCCAGCGCATCGCCTATGTGATGCTCGATCTGCGCCGGACCGGCGGCGATATCCGGTCATTCATCGGAAATCTCGAACGCTGGGTCATCGGCGCGCTGAGCGATTTCAACGTGCGTGGAGAGGTCCGACCGGGGCGCGTCGGCGTCTGGGTGAAGGCTCCGGGCGGTGACGCAGAGGACAAGATCGCGGCGATCGGCCTCAGGGTGAGCCGAGGTGTGTCGACCCACGGCATCAGCCTCAATGTCGATCCGGACCTCAGCCACTACGGTGGCATCGTGCCGTGCGGGATCAGCGAGCATGGGGTGACCAGTCTCGCGGCGCTCGGACTACCGGTCACCATGGCTGATGCGGATGTTGCGCTTCGCCGGCATTTCGAAGCGCAGTTCGGTCCGGTTCGTCGCGTTCCGCCGCCGGTCGCAGACGCTGCATGAGGCTCGGAAATGCTGGGCCAACGGCAAGAAAATCGAAAAGAAATAGGCGCCTGAGCCCTATGGGAGCCAGGCGCCTTTTAACTTCGCCGCAATCATTCCCCTAGTTCGAGCGAATACCGGGACCTAGAGCGCCGCCATTTCCGGGCGCGACTTCCAGGGCCGACTCGTAATAGAGGAAACCGTCTTCGACCGACAGAGCTTCAGAGCCCGTAAGCTCGTACTCGTCGTTTGAACTATCGTTGAGGCGGATGATGCAGCCCTTCTGACAGACCCCCTCGATCACCTTGCCGGGCGGCAGGACTGAAACCTGCCTCGACGCTCCCTCGGTGAACGTGAGCTTGACCTCAATGTCACCGCGGTTGGTGATCGTCGCTGCCGAAGCAGCAGAGGTCATAAGAAGAGCTACGATCGTGCCGACTGTCAGGACCTTGGGGGTCACGCCGTCAGCTCCTACGATCGCGGCATAGAGAAATCACTTCTTCTTCTTCGCTGCCTTCTTGGCAGGAGCCTTCTTGGCGGCTTTCTTTGCAGCTTTAGCCATTGTCGATCGTCCTTCCGTTTTGATCTTTGACAAACGTTTCCCGTTTGTCGACCCGACTCGAGTCGAGTCGATTTGACATTGATGAGATTCAAAGCAATGCACAAACGAATTTTGATGGTTGTTGATATCGAAAATTTCGATAGATGAGATTTCGTCCCATTCTGCGACGCGGAGAGCATCATGGATGTCAGCCTCGCACGAACCTTCCTCATCGTCGCCGAAACCGGCAGCTTCATTGACGCCGGGCGCAAGCTGAACATCACACAATCGACCGTTTCCGCGCGCATCAAGGGGCTTGAAGACATCCTCGGACGGCCGCTTTTCACGCGTTCGAAGTCGGGCGCGGAACTGACAGGCGCGGGAGAACTGTTCCAGAAGCATGCGCTCGCCATGGTCAGGGTGTGGCAGCAGGCGCAGCTGCAGGTGTCGCTTGCCGACAAGCATCCGGAGCACATTTCCGTTGGTGCGCCACAATCTCTATGGAGCGGTTTCCTGCTGAAGTGGGTGTCCGGGTTGCGCTCAAACATTGCGGGAATCGCGGTTTCAGCAACGGCGGGCATGTCTGGAGCGCTCGGTCAGCGTCTCATCGAGGGGACGCTGGACCTCGCGGTCATGTACCGCCCCTCGCCGCCCCCCGGGCTTACGATCGAGCACCTTTTTGACGAGCAGTTCGTGTTGGTTTCGTCGGCGCGCGGCACGGCGCGGCGCGGGGCGGCCGATTATCTGCTGATCGATTGGGGTGTCGACTTCATGCAGGATCATGCGGCGGCGTTTCCGGAACTCGCAAACCCCGCGCTCAGCCTCGATCTTGGCCCTATGGGGCTCGACTATCTGCTCGCCAACGAATGTTCAGGCTACTTCCCGTGGCGCATGGTGCGGTCGCTTGTCGCGCGCGGACGGCTGAGGGAGAGCAAAAGGAGCCGGCGTTTCGTCTATCCGGTTCACATGGTCTACCCGGAAACGCGTAACGAAGAGGCTTATGAGCCGATCCTCGAAAGCCTGAGGCGCGCAGCTAAGCGCGTGAACTGACCGGCGCGCAACAACCGGCTGCTGATTTCAAGCGAATTCGAGAATTACCGCGTCTACTGCCAGACTATCGCCGGCCTTGGCCGAGATCTTCTTGACCTTGCCGTCGCGCTCGGCCTTCAAGATGTTCTCCATCTTCATGGCCTCGACCACGGCGAGCGCGTCGCCGGCCTTCACTTCCTGCTCTTCGCTGACGTGGATCGCCTTTACGAGTCCTGGCATCGGGCAGAGCAAATACTTCGACATGTCGGCCGCAACCTTGACCGGCATCAGCGCGGCAAGCTCGGCCTCTCGCTTGGTGTAGACGTAAACCGGGGCCTGGATGCCGCGATAGGAAAGTTGAAGTCCGTTTGCCAACGTCCGGACCTGAACAGCAACGGTGCGGCCGGCGACCGTACCGTGCCAGACCGGCTGACCCGGCCACCAGTCGGACATGACTTCCATCGGCTTGCCGGGTTCGCCCGAGCTGTCGACGATCGAGACGTAGTAGGGGCCGGGGATGTTGCCTTCGACTTCGAGAAGCACGGAGGCCTGTCCGACTTTGACGACACGCTGCGTAGCAAAGCGGACGGCTTGTCCGGCCATCTGGTGCGTAATGTCGCGCCGGCGGACATTGCCCAGATGGTCGATGACGGCGGCAACGGCGGCGATCGTGATGAGGTCCTGGCCCTGCGGCTCGTTGGGCTTGAAGCCCTCCGGGTACTCTTCCTTGATGAACCCAGTCGAGATTTTGCCGGAGCGCCAGCGCGGATGCTGCATCATAGAGGCGAGGAAGGGCACGTTGTGCTGGATGCCCTCAATATAAAAGGCGTCCAGCGCGTCGGCCTGCGCGTCGATGGCCGCCTCGCGCGTGGGCGCGTGGGTGACGAGTTTTGCGATCATGGGATCGTAGTACATCGAGATTTCGCCGCCTTCGAAGACACCGGTATCGTTGCGAACGGTGACGCCGGCTTTGACCGCTTCGGCGGGCGGGCGGTACTTCACGAGCCGGCCGATCGAGGGCAAAAAGTTGCGGAACGGGTCCTCGGCATAGACGCGGCTTTCGACGGCCCAACCCTTCAGCGTGATGTCCGACTGCTTGAAGGGAAGTTTTTCGCCAGCCGCCACCCGGATCATCTGCTCAACGAGGTCAATCCCGGTCACCAGCTCGGTCACGGGGTGTTCGACCTGGAGGCGGGTATTCATTTCCAGAAAGTAAAAAGATCGATCCTGGCCGGCGACGAACTCGACGGTTCCGGCGCTGTCGTAACCCACGGCCTTTGACAGTGCGACCGCCTGCTCACCCATGGCCTTGCGGGTCTTTTCGTCGAGCAATGGAGAGGGCGCTTCTTCGAGGACCTTCTGGTTGCGGCGCTGCACCGAG
This sequence comes from uncultured Hyphomicrobium sp., assembly GCA_902825785.1. Classification (GTDB taxonomy): domain Bacteria; phylum Pseudomonadota; class Alphaproteobacteria; order Rhizobiales; family Hyphomicrobiaceae; genus Hyphomicrobium_B. The sequence continues at coordinate 6,364 of CADECN010000073.1, forward strand.
CACTCGCGCTCGCCGAGGTAGACGACGTTGCCGTGCTTGTCGCCAAGGACCTGGATTTCGATGTGGCGGGGATTCTCGATAAACTTCTCGACGAAGCAACGGTCGTCGCCGAACGATGACTTGGCCTCGGAGCGCGCGAGCTGGAAGCCCTCTTCCGCCTCCTTGGCATTGTAGGCGATGCGCATGCCCTTGCCGCCGCCGCCCGCCGAAGCCTTGATCATGACCGGATAGCCGATCTCGTTGGAGATCTTGACCGCCTGCTTGGCGTCGGCGATCTCGCCCAGGTAGCCGGGCACGGTCGAAACCTTCGCGGCGGCTGCGGCCTTCTTCGATTCAATCTTGTCGCCCATGGCCGCGATGGCCTTGGGGTTGGGCCCAATAAAGACGATGCCGTTCTTCTGCAGGGCGATCGGGAAGGCCTCGCGCTCCGAAAGGAAGCCGTAGCCCGGATGCACGGCCTCGGCGCCCGTCGCCTTGCAGGCGTCGATGATGCGATCCATCAGAAGGTAGGATTCGGCAGCCGGCGGTGGGCCGATGTGGACCGCCTCATCCGCCATTTCGACGTGAAGCGCGTCGCGGTCGGCGTCGGAGTAGACCGCAACCGTCTTGATGCCCATCTTGCGGGCCGACTTGATGACCCGGCAGGCGATCTCGCCGCGGTTTGCGATCAGGATTTTTTTGAACATGGCCCGTCCCCGTCGTTCGTACCCACACTCGAAATCCGGGACCGTACAGGCCGGAACCGGCCAAAGAAATCGCGCGGGCGGGGTGGGTTCTGGCCGTTCTAGAGGCTTGGGCGGCGGTCGTAAACCGCCAATAGGGCGTGATCCTCGCTAACGGGCCGCGATCCGCTGCCGCACGAGTTGGATGTGTTCGCGTAATTGGTAAAGTTCGCCGGCGTAGCGGGTCGGGATGGGGATGGCGCTTACCGATTGAGCGAGAGAATCAATCTCGGCCAGGAGCGCGCGGCGCGCCTCCCCATCGGCTCCCGGCAGTTTACCTTCGAGACGCTTGAGATAGCGGTACCATCGCCAGACGCGCCGCCTGACCCGCCAGCGATAGAGCGCGGGCGCGAACCTGAACATGGGCAGCAGGATGGTCACTACCGGAATGATCAGGATGACCGAACGTTCTATGAAATCGGCGATCCAGAAGGGCAGGTGACGCTGAAGCAGCGTCGGCCCATGCTCATAGGCGTAGACCGCTTCATCGGACATCGGAATTTCGGGATCAGAAGGTAAAGGAAATTCGCCGCGCTTCTGAAGGAGGCCCGGCGCGCTGTGAACCTCTTTGGCGGCCGCAACCAGCAAACTTATGATCGCGGGATGCAGTTCCTTTCGCACCACCAACGCCGCCTCGGGCGCGACCATGACAACATCCTGGGGGGGAAGCCCAGCCGCCAGATCGATGGCGCCGGCCGGGAGCACGACCTTGCCAAGCGAACCATGAAGCCTAATCAAGGCGTCGGCCTGACTTTCGCTCATCAATTTGATGGAAGGCTCGCGCAGAAGCTTTTGCACGGTCTTGCTGCTGGCCCCGGCGACGATGACCATCGCGTCGATCCGACCGGTGATCAGTTGCGCAGCTGCGGTTTCTACATCGGCGCCCGAGAATTGAGAGTTATCGGGGGTCACCTTTGCGGAACCGAACAGTTTGAGAGCCAGGGCTCGCGTTCCGCTTCCGTCCGCTCCGATCGCGATGTGCTTGCCGCGCAGGTCCGACAGGCGGGTGAAAGTCGCATCGCCACGGTAAAAGACCCAGAAGGGTTCATAGTAGACGCGTCCGAGCGAAGCCAAGTCCGATGCCGCCGCCATCGTGACGATGCCGCCCTGGATCAAAGCGACCTGGAAACCTGAATTGACATCGCGAAGACGCTCCAGGTTCTCGCCCGAGCCACGCGAAGTGACCAGTTCGAGTTTTATTTTCGTGTCCTTGCGCGCCAAGATCTCGGCATAGCGCTGCGCAAACTGATGATAGGCGCCCGAACGCGGCCCCGTCGTCATCTTCAATACCTTCGGAGGGGCCGCGGGGACAAACTGATAGGTGAGCCAGATACCGGCGACAGCGAGCGCGATGCTCGGGGCAAAGATGAGGAGCAACTCCCTCAAGTGCACCGCACCATCGCGATGCGGTGCGACCGATGTGCCACCCATTCTCTAGCTCCGCCTGTTGCTGGCGCGAAGACTAGTCGTAAGATCGGTTTGGAAAAAGTCAGGCGGCGTCGCCGATCCGGTCCACGGCTTCGATCAGGACCGGATGGATCTTCGGGCATTCCTGTTTCAGATACGCCACGAGCGCAGTTTCGCTGGGGCTCAGCCGGCCGTCGCGCGCCAAGCGGTTCACCAGCCAGGACGCTTCCGACTCGGTGATCTCTTCGTTGGTGATGATCTCGATGCGCTGGTGCTCGAGACGGGCCAAGGCCCGTTCTTCGGCGGTCTGGTCGAGATAGGCATCCTTCACGCTGTCGAGGTTGGTTCGAACCATCGAAAGGAGGAATGCGAGAACGGATGTCTGCTGGTCGGGCTGATGGAGAGATGCATCCTGCCGCAGCGCCTCCTCGCGGGTCGGCACCGCGTAACCGGAGACCGCCATGATCACGTTGGCCACGGCCTTCACAAACAGATCGGTCCAGGCCGGATTGGGCGTCGCGGCCGCCACCGCCTCGTCGATGTCGAACAGGATGTCGGCTTCGTCCCGCGTGATGGCGACGTTACCATATCCGCCAAAGCCGTAGAGCATCCGGCGAATGAGGTCGACCTCGCCGTCCGTTACCGTTCCGGGATCGAGTGCTTGGCCATAGCGCAGCGGACCCTCACCTGAGATGACGGCTTCCCTGACCTGCTCAAGCGCGAATTTTACGAGGCTGACCGGTGCCCAGCGCGCCTTCTCAAGTACCGTGACCAGAAGTTCGAGTTCGGATTTGCTCTCAACCTTGCCATCGCTGGAGACACGGTCGATCAGCCACTGCGCGTTTGCCGCCGTCAGATAGCCTTGCGGCCGTTCCTGGAAGATCACGAAGTCGGCGATGGCCTCGACGAAGAAGTCGGCCCACGATGCGTGCTTGTCTGAGCAGCCGTCATTGAGACGGAAGAGGAGGTCCGCTTCTTCGAGCGAGACGATGCCGTCCTCGTAGAAGCTACGCCGCAAGACCTGAACGTCAGTGTCCTTGATGGAGCCGCGGCGCAGGACATCCTGCGAGGGAAAAGACGTGATGCCGCTCATCGCAACCCTTCAAGCAACAGACATTGGCGAGGTGTCCAATGTAGGAAGGGGAGCGTTAATCGCGGCTTAAAAGCCGTCCGTTTCGGGACGAACGCGCGCCGACCATGTTGCGCGGTGGCCACAAAGACGACGAGGGCTGCAACCCGCGCTGCAACCCTCGTGTCCAGATGCCAGTGCACTCCCGCAAGCGCACTGCATGATGCGGCACCTTACTCCCGGCCCGAAGTACGCGATACGGGTTGGTGGCGCAATTCTGATTTGCGTGGCAGCGAAGACACCCCCGATGACCACCACATAAAAAGAGAGCCGATCCGGAGGGAGCGGCTCTTCGAGTTGGCGCACACGGTTTGGGGGGGAATGTGTGTGCGCTGAAGGGATGCCCGGCAGAAGAAAAGGCGGACGGTCCTCGTCGAACCATCGTGCGTCAGCTGTAGGGGCCAAGCGTTGAACCGGAGCTGAACCGACATGACATCAGGTGTTCAGAAAAATGGGGGGCCCGTCCGGCCGAGGGGCAAGGGGGGAATAGCCGGACGGGCCGTTCGACCGAAGCCATTGGGGGGAGCGGAGCTTCGGCCTAAATCAACGATGCCTTCGTAGTACGAACGAAATGGCTCGGGTGTTTCGTGCGCGACAGCTGTTCGGCGGCATTGCGCGCGTCCCGCTTGATGACAGGTAACGGGCGAGCACCATAATCCCGCCGTCACGGCACCCACCCGTCACTGAACATAACGGCGGCAGGTGCACTTTCCGTCGCCCCACATAGCCATTTTCCGGCGAACTATTCTTTGAGCGTTATCAATACCCGGGAGCGTGACTCGGGCATCGCTTCGCCGCGCGGCTGCAGCACTCTGGTGGTCAGAAAGTGACCCGTGAGCTGGAAGCCGTCCTCGATGTCGCGGCGCGTGACAGCGGCTCCGCGCCGGCCGGTAAGAAATGCTGGTAACGGCAACAGCCGGTCGCGATAGGGCTCTCCGGCGGACGCCGACACGGCGCGGCCAGTTCGCGGAGACACATAAATCAATTGGTCGTTCGAGCCGGTCGCCGCGCATTGGGTGAGATCGAGACCAAAACCCAACTCCTCCAACAGAGCGAGTTCCCAGCGCACAAGCAGGGCCGGCCAGACCGTCGGATCATTCAGGAACCCGAGCACGAACAGTGTGATCTCGTAGAGATTTGGATGCGGATCGCGCTCGGGCAGGAGGCGGGTCAACGTGGCGAGCGTTGCCAACGCAGCCAGCGTACTCGCCTCGTCCATCGCTTCGGCGGCGTAAGCGTGGCGCAATTCGAGGCTGACGTGGCCGAGCTGATCGGAGAGACGCGCTTTCCACGTGGCATCGACGTGGTTTCCCGTCTGCAGGAGTGGCCGCAAGCGACGTGAACGGCCGCCGTGAACGAGGCCGAGGTGGCGGCCGTGCGATCTCGTCCATAATTCCACGACGGCGGCCGTCTCTCCGTGCGGCCTTACCGACAGTACAATTCCTTCATCAGACCATTGCATGGCCGCGTGCCCAGCCGCGTTAGGACTTGGGGAACCGCAGGCCCATCTCGCGATAGCGCTCCGGGTCGCTTTCCCAGTTCTCGCGCACCTTCACGAACAGGAAGAGATGCACCGGGTGCTCGGCCATCTCGGCGATGGCGCGGCGCGCCTCGGTCGAAAGCTTTTTGATCATCGCGCCGCCCTTGCCCAGCACGATACTCTTCTGGCTGTCGCGGGCGACGTAGATTGTCTGTTCGATCCGGGCGGAGCCGTCGGCCTGGGTGGTCCAACTCGTCGTCTCGACCGTAGTCGCGTAGGGCAGCTCCTGATGCAGCCAATGATAAATGCGCTCGCGCGTGATTTCGGCGGCAAGCATCCGCATCGGAATATCGGTCACGTCATCTTCGGCATAGTGCCACGGACTGAGTGGCACGATGCTCGCGAGATATCGGCGCAGGTCGGCGACGCCCAAACCGTCGAGTGCCGACACCATGAATGTTCGGTCGAAATGGCGTTGCGCCTCGAGATCGGCAACGAGCTTGAGCAGCTTTCCCTTGTCAGCGACACGGTCAACCTTGTTGAGCACGGCGATGACGGGCATCCGGGCCGACCGCAGGCGGGCGATGATGGCATCGACGTCGGCATCGCGGCCTTTGGCGGCGTCAATCACCAGCAGCACGGCATCGGCGTCCTCGGCGCCGCCCCAGGCGGCATCAACCATGGCGCGGTCGAGCCTGCGCTTTGGATTGAAGATGCCGGGCGTATCGATGAAGACGATCTGGCTGTCACCCTCGAGCGCGATGCCTTTTATCGGCGTGCGTGTGGTCTGAACCTTGTGCGAGACGATGGAGATTTTCACGCCGACGAGTGCGTTGACGAGTGTCGACTTGCCGGCATTGGTCGGACCGAGCACGGCAACAAAGCCGCATCGGCGGTTTTGTTCGCTGGCTTGTGTCTGGTCGGGTCGGTCCTCAGCCATCGGCGGCCTGGTGGCGCACGCCTTCGCGCGCGAGAAGCGCGGTTGCGGCGGCCTGTTCGGCGATACGCTTGGAAGCACCCTCCCCTTGCGCGGGTGCGCGTCCCGCAATCAAAACTTCGGCGGTAAAGCGCGGCGCGTGGTCCGGCCCCTTGCGGGCGACGACGGTATATTTCGGCAGCGCCAGACCCTGACCCTGCGCCCATTCCTGCAATGCCGATTTGGAATCGACTGCGACCTCCGGCACCGGCTCGGACTGTTCCTGCCAAAGCTTGCGCACGACATTGCGCGCTTTCTCGAAACCGCCGTCAAGGAATACGGCACCGAGCACGGCCTCGGCCGCGTCGGCGAGGATCGTGGTCTTCTCGCGCCCGCCGCTGTCGGCCTCGCTCTCCGACAAAATGAGATGCGCGCCGAGGCCGATGGCGCGCGCGACTTTGGCGCACGCTTCGCCGCGAACGAGGCGATTGTAACGGCGGGCCAACTCACCTTCGCTGGCGTTGGGGTATTGCTGGTTCAGAACTTCGGCGATGGCAAGGCCAAGAACGCGATCGCCAATGAATTCCAGACGCTCGTTGTCGGCCCGCTCCGCCTTGCCGCCACGCACGCTGGCATGTGTCAGGGCACGTTCAAGGAGCGATGGGTCCTTGAATCGGTGACCGAGCTTGGTCTCAAGCTCCTTGAATTTGCGTTGTCTCAGCATGGCGTTCCGTAACCGGGCTCGTCATCGGACGAGAGTGAAGAACCGGCTCCAGCGAATGTCAAAAGGCCACGTCCACGGCGATGTCCAACGCAAGGCGCCGGGCTCGTCGACGGCGGCGGAGAAGAAGATGATCTCGGCGCGGCCGATGAAGTTTTCGAAGGGAACAAATCCGACCGCGCTGCGCACACGGCTGTCAGTGGAGTTGTCGCGATTGTCACCCATCATGAAATAGTGCCCCTCGGGCACCTTGTAGACGACGGTGTTGTCGAATGGGCCGTTGGGATCGCTGTCGAGAACCTTGTACTTCACGCCGTTCGGCAGCGTTTCCTCATACACGGGGACCCGTTCCGGGCGGTCGTCGTCCTCACGCGTGATGAATTCGCCGGCCGGGACTTTGGGTACGGCCTGGCCATTGATGAACAGCTGACCGTTCCTCATCTGGATTTCGTCGCCCGGCAGCCCGATGACGCGCTTGATGTAGTCGGTCGAGTTGTCTCGCGGCAGTTTGAAGACGGCAACGTCGCCGCGCGTGGGTACGGCCGCGAAGATGCGT
>CADECN010000074.1 GCA_902825785.1 uncultured Hyphomicrobium sp.
ATTTTGCGACCGCATCCTCGCCCTCAAGAACCTGAACGACGATCGGGCCGGATGTCATGAATTCCACGAGCTCGCCGTAAAACGGCCGCTCCTTATGCTCTTCATAGAACTTCTGCGCCTGTTCGGGTGACCATCGAACGCGCTTTTGGCCAACGATCTTGAGGCCGGCCCCCTCGATCACCGCGTTGATCTTGCCCGTTAGGTTGCGCCGGGTCGCGTCGGGCTTGATTATGGAAAAGGTACGCTCGATGGCCATTGTGCTGTCTCACTTTCTGATTACCGGCGAATTTGGCGCGGTTTATAATGGCGTTGCCACGGGCCGGGCAAGGCCACCTCCGCCGCATACGGTAGGGTGCGCTAAGTTGCCTATCGTACGGGATGACAACGACCTGCAGACAGCGGTTTCGCTGGATTGACGTGTACATGCGGCTGTGAACAGTGTGGGCATAGCGCCGGGGCGCGTGGGGTCAGTTTAGGCCCTAACGAGGCTTGCGGGTTAAAGAAGACGAGATGAGCGGACAGACGAACGAGACGCAGTGGTACATCGCGCGCGACGGCAAACAACATGGGCCGTTGACCGATATCGAAATGCGCACATTCGTTGCGCATAACTACCTGCGCGCATCTGATTTGATCTGGCGTCCTGGCCTGCCCGAATGGCAAGCGGCTACCGCCGTCTTTCCGGACGTCTTCCAGCCGAAGGTCTCACCGCAAGTCGCGGCTGCCACCGCAGCCGCCGCACGCGCAGCGACACAACCGTCCGGGGCCGCTACCGCGCAAGCTCAGTCGACTGAATTCGATCAGCAAGCGGTACCAGCGCCATCTGGCGGATTAGGAAAGCGGCTCGCCATAGCGGCATCCGCGATCGCGGTTCTGGGGGGCGGAGCGTTCGCTCTTGCGACCTACCGCCAACCGCTCTCGGAGATCATTACCGGCCACTCGGCATCCGATACGCCAGCGGTCACCGCCGAAGCACCCGCCGTCGAAGCGCCGACTGTGACCTTGCCGACGCCCGTGCCTGAAAGCAGCACACCCGCATCCTCTGCCGACAGCCCCGACCCATCCACAGCGGAAGTCGCGCCCGCGGCACAGGGCGACACAGCTACTGCGGACCCATCTGCATCATCGGCACCTATGCCGGCGCCATCCGGACTAGGCGGCCCGTCCGACGGGGCAACAACGACCGACGCGTCGTCGTCCCCAACCGCAACGGCTCCGGCCGGAGAGACCGCCGTCGCCGCCCTCGACGCACCTCCGCCGTCTCAAGCGCCGTCGGTCACGGGCTCGGCAACGGACAGCAGACTGCAGAAAATTCCCGTTTGGGCGCTTATCAAGAAGGAATACCCTGATTGGTACGCAGGCCACGTCGCCACCGCTGATAAGCTTGCGGCCGAGAACAAGCCCGAGAGTGAGATCGCTCTGCATCTTGCACAGGGTTTGGTTGCGCTTCGCCGCCAACATGCCGAGCAAGCGCTTGCCGCCAGCCCCGACAAGCTCCAGAAGGTGGCCGTTGCCTTCCTCGACAATCTGAAGCTGCTACGCGCCCAGAGCGTTAGCGCCTGCTACGGCTTCATTTCGAAGGGCGAGACCAGCCCGGCGGTCGTCCAGATGCTGGAAAGGCCCGAGACGGCATCCGGTCTCAATACGCAAGCTGGCGCGATCTTCGAAGCCGCCGTCGAGGGCGCAAGAACGCCGATCAAGCACGAAGCGGCGATCAAGTCGGACTACGACATCCTGATCAAGGAATTGAGCAAGCTCGGCTGGAAGGACGAAGACTTGCAGGTCTTCTCGAATCCGAAGCTGCTCGCCAAGCGTGAGCCTGACCAGGTTTGCAAGATGGTGCAGGAATGGTTCATGGCCCATCTCGCCGTATCGAACAAAACCGTGCGCCAGCGGCTCCTGTACGAAACGTTGAAGCCAGTGGTCTCAGGCTGACGCTGCTGCCGACACGCCCTCGAAATCTGAGCTACGTGACAGACGCGGCTTAAGCGGCTAATCCGCTGGCTTCATGCTGCATATCAACGAACTCACATACCGCATCGAAGGCAAGCTGATCCTGGACGCGGCGACTGCGGCGATCCCAGGAGGCCACAAGGTCGGCCTCGTCGGTCGCAATGGCGCGGGCAAGTCGACTTTGCTTCGACTCATCAAGGGTGAGATCGCGCCGGACGACGGCACAATCAATACGCCGCGCGACGCTCGCATCGGCCACGTAGCCCAGGAAGCACCCGGAGGCGACGACAGCCTGATCGATTGGGTTCTCGCCGCCGACACTGAACGGGCAAGCCTGCTCGACGAAGCCGAGCACGCGACCGATCCGCACCGCATCGCCGAGATACAAGTGCGCCTGACGGATATCGACGCCCATTCGGCGCCGGCCCGCGCCGCGCAAATTCTATCTGGACTCGGTTTCGACGAAGACGCGCAGCGCCGCGCTTGCCGTGAGTATTCGGGCGGCTGGCGTATGCGAGTGGCGTTGGCCGCGATCCTGTTTCTGAAGCCGGACGTACTACTGCTCGACGAGCCGACCAACTACCTTGATCTCGAAGGTTCGCTCTGGCTCGAAAATCACCTGCGTGCCTATCCGCACACGGTCCTGCTCGTCAGCCATGACCGCGATCTTCTCAATCGGGCCGTCGGCAGCATTCTGCACTTGGACCGCGGCAGGCTCACTCTCTACTCGGGCGGCTACGACGACTTTGAGGAAGCGCGTCGCGAAACGCAGCGCCTGGAGCTGAAGCTCAAGAAGAAGCAGGACGACCAGCGCCGCCATCTGCAGGCTTTCATTGATCGCTTCAAGGCCAAAGCCAGCAAGGCGAAGCAAGCACAAAGCCGCGTCAAGGCGCTGGCGAAAATGCAGCCCATCGCCGAACAGGTGGACGAGCGGGTCGTACCGTTCCGCTTCCCAAGCCCCGCCAAGCAGATCGCGAGCCCCCTGTTACGGCTGGAGAGCGCAAGCGCCGGATATGCCGCCGACACGCCAATACTGGCGCGCCTGGATTTGCGGATCGACAACGACGATCGCATCGCGCTGCTGGGACAGAACGGCAATGGCAAGTCGACGTTTGCAAAGCTGCTGGCGGGTCGGCTCAAGCCATTGTCGGGAGATATCTTCGGCGCGCAGAAAGTGGATGTCGGCTACTTCGCACAGCACCAGCTTGATGATTTGAGCCCCGAAGCGACGCCCTACGACTATATCGTGCGCCTAATGCCCGACGCGACCGAAGCGCAGCGCCGCACGAAGCTCGGCACGTTCGGCTTCGGCGCCGACAAGGCGGAGACCAAGTGCAAGAACCTATCGGGCGGCGAGAAAGCACGCCTGCTGCTCGCGCTCACCGCTTTTCACGGACCCCACATCTTGATCCTCGATGAGCCGACCAACCACCTCGACATCGACAGCCGCGAAGCGCTTATCCGCGCGCTCATGGAATACGACGGCGCCGTGATCCTGATCAGCCACGACCGCCACCTGGTCGAAGCGACAGCGGACCGCTTGTGGATTGTCAGGAACGCCACCGTGAAAACCTACGATGGCGACATGGACAGCTATCGCGCCGACCTCCTGGCCGAACGCGCCGCCCGCACGCGCGAGCGTAGTGCTGGCAACGGAAGCCTTGATGCGGCGCAGACCCGCGCCGATCAACGCCGGGCCGCGGCCGACCGGCGCACCGAACTCGCCCCTTTGAAAAAGGCAATGCAGGCCGCCGAGGTGAAGGTCGAAAAGCTGACCAGTGAGATCGCGGCACTCGATGCGCTGCTTTCCGACCCACAAGTCTACGCGACCGATCCCGCCAAGGCACAGCGCGCGGCGGAAGAACGCGGCCGCATGGCCAAAGCGGCGAAAGCGGCTGAAGATTCGTGGCTAGCCGCCGCGGAAGCTTATGAAAATGCGCTTTCGCAATAGGGGCTTGCAGTTATCCACAGCTTTGCGCGCGTAGAAAGTGAGTTGTGCTCAAAGTACTGTCAGTCGGCCTCGATGTTGGTTAACAACACGGCAGGGGAGCTGTCGGGGCTGCGACGCGCGGGGTGCGTCGCGTCAGCAGGTGAGGGCCCGCTGGCCCGGCCCTGTCAGCTCCCTCCGATGCCGATCGCATCGCGCATACGTCCTATCTCCTCCTGACCCGTCCGACGGCGCGCCCAGACCTCCCTAACCAGGAGGTCCGGACGTGCTGCGTCTGCCTCTGCTATGGCGTGCAGGCTAGCCGGCAATCTTGGAGAAATCGGCGACGGTCGCAGTTGCGGCTCTGATTTGGGAAAGCAGAAGCAGGCGGTTTTCGCGCACCTTCGCGTCCTCGGCATTGACGAGGATCTTTTCGAAGAACTGGTCGACCGGGGCGCGCAGCTCCGACAGTGCCCGCATGGCGCCCGCAAAATTCTCGACCTGCAGGGCCGCGATCGTGTCCTCCTTCACGCTTTCGATGGCCGCCGCCAGTGCCGCCTCTTCCTTTTCTTTCAGAAGCTGCACGTCATAGTCGCCGGCATACGAGCGCTTGTCCTTCTTTTCCTCGATTGCGAGAATGTTGGAGGCACGTTTGACGCCCGCCAGCAGGTTCGCGCCGTCGTCGGTCTTAAGGAAGGCATCCAACGCCTCCACACGCCGCACGATCAGCGCCAGATCGTCCTGCCCGCCGAGCGCGAAGACCGCATCGATCAAGTCGTGGCGCTTGCCTTGATCGCGCAGGAAGACCTTGAGACGGTCAGCGAAGAAGGAGAGGAGGTCTATGACGTGCGATGAGGAACGCTCACCCTGCCACTTCGGCTCACCGACCCAAGGATCCGTATTTTTGTCGGGAATTCGCGTCGTCTCGTGATGGTACATCGCCCTTTCGAGTGGCAGGCGCAGGTCATTCTCAAGCACGATCCGGATCACGCCCAGCGCCGCGCGCCGAAGCTGGTAAGGGTCACCCGACCCCGTAGGCTTCTCACCTATGGCCCAGAAGCCGACCAGCGTATCGAGCTTATCCGCGAGCGCCACGGCAATCGCGACCGCGTCGCCCTGGTCTTCGCGCGGCACCGCGTCCGTCGGACCCTTCGGTTTGTAGTGCAGCTCAATCGCACGCGCGATCTCGGGCTTCGCGCCGGCAGCCTCCGCATAATAGCGGCCCATGAGCCCCTGAAGCTCGGGGAACTCGCCGACCATACCTGAGACGAGATCGGCCTTCGCGAGTTCGGCAGCGCGACGAGCATCCTGCGGGTCGGCGTCGCAAGCGCCCGCGATCTGGAACGCCAGTTCTTTAATACGTTCGATGCGGTCCTTTTGCGTCCCAAGTTTCTCGTGGAACGTAATGCCGGCAAGCTGGCTTGCCATTTCATCGAGCGGCTTCTTGAGGTCCTGCTCCCAGAAGAACTTGGCATCGCTCAAACGGGCGCGGATGACCTTTTCATTGCCGGCGATGATTTCCTTGCCGCCGTCGGACGCGACCAGGTTCGAAACAAGCAGAAACCGGTTGGCGAGCTTTTTCGTTTTGCTGTCGCGCAGCGAGAAGCACTTCTGATGCGTCTTCATCGACGTTGTCAGCACTTCACCGGGCACGGCGAGAAAATCCGCGTCGAATGACCCCATCAACACCACGGGCCATTCCGTCAGACCGGCGTTCTCGGAAAGCAGCGCATCGTCCTCGACCAGTTCGAGTTTCGCTTGCTTGGCGATCGCGCGCGCCTGCTCGGCGATGGCAGCAGAACGTTGCGCCGGATCAAGCATGACCTGATGGGTGGCTAGCTTGGCATTGTAGTCGGCGTATGCCTTCACTTTGAATGAATCGGGAGCAAGAAAACGGTGACCGCGAGTCTCCGCGCCGGAGGCGAACAAGCCCGCAATCTCGAAAGGCACGACCTTGCCGCCATAGAGGCAAAGGACAGATTGGAGCGGGCGCACCCATTGGAAGCTCGATGAGCCCCAGCGCATGGACTTGGGCCAAGGAAAACGGTTCGTAACATCAACGACCGTCTCCGCGATGATTTCGGCTGCTGCTCTGCCGGACTTTTCGATGCGCGCGACGTAATAGTCGCCCTTCTTCTCGTCCTTGACGATCTCGGCCTCTTCGATCGAGGCAAGCCCGGCCGACTTCAAGAACCCCTGCACGGCCTGCTCGGGTGCGCCGACGCGCGGTCCCTTCTTCTCTTCCGAAATGGCCGGAGAGTTGGACGGCACGCCGTCAACGACAAGTGCGAGGCGACGCGGCGTCGAGAAGGCGCGCGCCTCGCCGGTGGCGAGCCCGCGGCCATTCAGACCCTCGACAATCAGACGCTTGAGATCATCGGCCGCGCGCTGCTGCATGCGCGCGGGGATCTCTTCTGAAAACAGCTCAAGAAGGAGCTCGGACATACGGCCCTTGCTACGTTCGGTGAAAATTGAAATCGGGCGGCGCCCAACGGCCGCTCCCCCGGCCATAGACCGGCCGGGGGAGTTCGACCATTGTTAAGGTGCCGGAGCGGGCGCAGGCTGTTCCGGTGCGGGCGGAGGCGCAACCTCACCTTCGGCCGGCGGCGGAGGAGCGTCCGTATCCGGCATGTCCGGTGCGGGTGGTGGCTCACCTGCCGGCTCTTCTGCTGCCGGAGGAGGCTCGGTGGCCGGTTGTTCCGCGGCAGCTGGCGCCGGGGACGGCTCAGCGGGTGCAGGAGCGGGCTCCGTCGTCGCCGCGGGCGCAACGTCGGCAGCCGGCGTTTCCGCGGGCAACGTCACGCCGGCGTATCCGAGTACGGTCCTGCCGATATCGCCTATCGCGCCCGTGACGGTGAGGTACCCAAGACCGACCAGCAACAGGGCGACGAAGAAGCGGAAAATGCCCGCCTGCCTGCGCAACAGCAGATAGCCGATCAGAAGCAACGGTATGAAAGTGGCGAGTAGGCCTACAATCAGTTCTTCGGTCATGCGCGTCCTCCTTCAGTTTTGAGCCACGCACCGCAACAGGCTTTCGCCAGCTCTCGGACGCGCAGAATGTAGCTTTGCCGCTCCGTCACGGAAATGACGCCACGGGCATCGAGCAGATTGAAGATGTGGCTAGCCTTGATGCACTGGTCGTAGGCCGGGAGCGCCAGCAGGTGGTCGTCGCCGTCGCGACCTTTAGCCAGCAGCGAAAGACATTCCGCCTCCGCGTCCTTGAAATGCCGCAGCAGGGCATCCGTATTCGCGTGCTCGAAGTTGAAGCGCGAATATTCCCTTTCGGCTTGCAAAAAGACGTCTCCGTAAGTGATGCGGCGCTCGTCGTTGCGGCCGTTGAAATTGAGATCGAACACACGGTTGACGCCCTGCACGTACATGGCGAGCCGTTCGAGCCCGTAAGTGATTTCCCCCGACACCGGGTTACAGTCGTATCCGCCAACCTGCTGGAAATAGGTGAACTGCGACACCTCCATGCCGTTACACCACACTTCCCAGCCGAGCCCCCAGGCACCAAGCGTCGGGCTTTCCCAGTCGTCCTCCACGAAACGGATGTCGTTGACGCTGGTATCGATACCGATGGCGTCCAGGCTCTTGAGGTAGAGTTCCTGCAGGTTCGCAGGTGACGGCTTCATGATGACCTGGAACTGGTAATAGTGCTGCAGCCGGTTGGGGTTCTCGCCATATCGGCCGTCCTTCGGGCGACGCGATGGCTGAACGTAGGCAGCCGCCCACGGTTTGGGCCCGAGTGCCCGCAACGTCGTGGCCGGGTGGAACGTGCCCGCCCCGACCTCCATGTCGTAGGGCTGAAGGATGACGCAGCCCTGTTCGCTCCAGAACGACTGTAACGTCAAAATCAGGTCCTGGAAGGCCTCGCGCGGTCGCAGCCCCACCGGGCGCGCCTCACTTTTAGTGGCGGTCTTGGTCGACATTCCTGGAGGCTCTCGGGCTTGCTTTCTCGGGCTATATCAAAGGCGGGCGCAATATACGCGTTCGCAATACGGTGTCACGCCCAGAGACGCAGCGGGCGGCCGCGGCCTTGCTCATGACAGCAACCTTTCATAGCGTGAATTCAGCGCGTTGAGGCGTCTTGTCTAGAGAGTGTGTCATGGCGGTCAACAAAGTCATTGAGCTGATGTCGGAATCCGACAAGAGCTGGCAAGACGCAGCCCAGCGCGCCATCGACAAGGCATCAAAGACGGTAAAGGGTATCCGATCGGTCTAAATTCAAGAGATGTCGGCGACGGTCAATGGCAAGGGCAAGCTGGCCTTTGAGGTCAAGGGCTGATGCCGACCTCGGACGATTGACAAATCAATGCTTCGTGCCGTTTTGCGGGCGGTAGACCCCGCTTTCGGCATCCCATTCCAACGGACCGAGATCACGCGCCGGCGCGCTGCGAGCCCGCTTGGTTGCAGCAGCCTGGCGCAAAACCTCCGCCTCGCGCTGAAGGCGGGCGTAGACCTTGTATCCGACGACGCATCCGGCGCCGATCGCGGCGACAAGCAACAGGGGCATGAACGACAGTCCTCCCGTGCGGTCACAGACCGTAGCGCGACCACAGGGCGCGCGCCTCGACAGCCGACACCAGATCATCGGCGAAAGCAAGACCGGCCTGCGGGCCAAGGGTCTCTGCCCCCGACATGCGGCGCAAGCGCCCGAGCAGCCCCGGTTTTTCCGGCTCGACGAGTTTTAGCTTCACATCCGCACCGTGCAACTGCTGCATCTTGGAGCGGACATCCGCGATGCCGTCGATCAGGCCAAACTCCTGGGCCTTGCGGCCGGCCCAAAAGGCCCCCGAAAAGAGTTCGCTGTCCTCACCCTTCAGTTTGCCTCCCCGCCGGTCCTTTACGAGATCCATGAACGTCTTGTGGACGTCGAGCTGGATCGCATGGAGACGCGCAACGTCTTCGGGCTTTTCCGGCAGGAAGGGGTCGAGCGTGCTCTTGTTAAGCCCCGAAGTATAAACGCGCCGCTCGATGCCAAGTTTGTCGATCGCCTCTACAAATCCAAACCCCTGCGAAATGACCCCTATAGAACCGACGATGGACGCCGGGTCGGCATAAATCTCGTCGCCTGCAATAGCGAGAAAGTACCCGCCGGAAGCGGCGACATCCTCGCAGAAAACGTAGATCCGCTTTTCCTTTTCCTTGGCGAGCTGCCGCAGCCGCTTGAAGATCAGATTCGACTGCACCGGAGACCCGCCGGGTGAATTGACGAGAACCGCGACGCTTGGCAGCTTCGACAAGGAAAAGGCCTTTTCCATTGGCGCGGCATAGGCGGAAAGCGATATTCCGGGCCTGAGCGGCGTGACCATGCCGATAGCGCCGCTGAAGCGCAGTACGGGAACGATCGGGTCACGTTTGAATGGCCACATTCAGCAAGCTCCAAGAGAGTTCACAGTTTCACATCGCCGACTTACGGTAATCGGCACGGTCGCGCCAGCCGAGCAGCCGGCCCACGCTATGTAGGAAGCGCGGCCCCGTAACGAAACACGGCTTCGATTTCGGGTCGGAAAGCCTGACCGCAGGTGTGCAGCACAAGGGGAGAGCGCAACACCATCGGCGCACGGCTGCCCTTCGTCCCCGATACGATGACCCGTATGGCGTTATCGCCTTCGCGCGCCAGTATCGGCAAGACGCTCACCCCGCCGAAACGGCCGTCGAACGCGGTGATGATACGTGGCAACATCTCCGCCTTGTGGATCATCGTCGCAACGCCGCTCGGCGCCGCCATACGCGACATGAAGCGCGCCCATGAGTCGAGGTCATCACGCGGCATCTGATGCGAACCCGCCTTGAGCGCAGACGGCGGGCGGGTTCCAGCGCCACTTTCGTGGAACGGCGGATTGGCAAGCACCCTGTCGAACGTTTCGGAAACGACTCCCGCATCATCAAAATCCGAACCGACGCGCGTCATGTCGGTTTCGACGATCCTCACCCGGCCATCAAAACCATTGCGAGCGATGTTTGCGCGCGCGAGTGCCACCAGCGTTGGCTCGCGCTCCACCATGACCACGCTCGCACTTGGCAGACGGGCGGCGACGCAAAGCCCGACAGTCCCCACACCCGCGCCAGCATCGAGGACCGATCCATCGAAGACGTCTCCGACAGTCGCCGCCAGCAAGACCGCGTCGGTGCCGGCTCGATACCCCTTTGCCGGCTGCCGTACAAAAAGCCTGTCGCCGAGAAAGATATCCTCAGTCGTTCCATCATCCGCGCTTATGTCCGATTCAGCCGCTCGCATCGTCCACCACATATTCTCCGAGGCCGGCTTCGCGCAAAAGCTGTACGGCACGCCAGCGACCCTCACTGGTAACCATCAGACGACGCGGAAAAGCGCCAATCGAGCCTTCCGTGAGGCTCATGTGCCGGTCAAACACCTGACTTTCGATGCGACTTTCGGCGAGCAACGCCTGCGCGTAGCTCAACACGACCATATCATTGGTAATGAGCAGCAAATGCATCGACATTTTTGGGCGTCCTGGCAGCCATAAGGCGACAGGCCGTGACGGCCGGATCGCCTCGGACTATGATGGACGAAAGAATAGAAAGCTATGAGGAGCCGCACTTGGGAGCAGTGATCCCCCTCGATGTCCGCGACAACGGGCAGGGCCTGGAGCCTTTGCTCGAACTGGTGAGCGAGGACATGAACGCCATAAACCGGATAATTCTCGACAAGGCGGTGTCCGACGTCGAGATGATACCGGAGCTTGCCCACCACCTGATCGACAGCGGCGGCAAGCGCCTGCGGCCCATGCTCGCAATCGCCGCCGCGAAACTATGCGGCTATCAGGGCAACGGACACATCCGCACCGCTTCCGCGGTCGAATTCATGCATACCGCGACGCTTTTGCACGACGACGTCGTGGATGAGAGCGGCACGCGGCGCGGACGAAAAACGGCGCGCATGATCTGGGGCAACCAGGCGAGCGTTCTCGTCGGCGACTTTCTGCTCGGCCAAGCATTCAAGATGTTCGTTGACGTCGGCTCGATGCCGGTCTTGCGCATCATGTCGAACGCCGCCGCGACCATCGCGGAGGGCGAGGTAATGCAGCTTGCGGCCGCCAAGAACACCGCCACGACCGAAGACGACTACCTGGCGATCATCAACGCCAAGACCGCCGCGCTTTTCACCGCCGCCGCCGAGTCGGGTGCCGCGCTCGCCGGTCGGCCGGCGGAACAACAATCCGCCTTGCGCTCTTATGGCAAGAACCTTGGTCTCGCTTTCCAGCTGGTCGACGATGCGCTCGACTATTCCGGCGATAGCGCTCGATTGGGCAAGTCCGTCGGCGACGACTTCCGCGAAGGCAAAATAACGCTGCCGCTCATACTCTCGTTCCGACGAGGCACAAGCGATGAGCGCCAGTTCTGGAACCGGACAATTGCCGACGGTGATATCCGCGATGGCGACTTGGAGCACGCCATCGCTTTGATGCGTAGGCACAAGGCGCTTGAAGCGACATTCGAGCGCGCGCGCTCCTATGGAGCCATCGCCCGTGACGCGCTGGCGATTTTCCCCGCCAGTCGCGAAAAGGAAGCCTTGGCGGACGTCATCACGTTCTGCATCAGCCGGTCACACTAGCCGCTAGGCAATCGTGCTTGGCTTGACCCACCACTGCGGCTGCGCCCGTGCGAGCGTGCGCGCCGCCACGCGCGCATCTTCAGCGGAAACGTAGAGCCCAAAGCACGTCGCCCCCGCCCCGGAAAGTCGCGCCACGCAGCAACCATTCGTGCGCGTGAGAGCCTCTATAACGCCTGGAATGTCTGGCATCAGGCCCGCGGCCACTTCCTGAAGGTCGTTGCGCGATTGAAGCACGAAAGAAACGACGTCGCGTACAGAAGCGAAAGTCGGAACGTCCGGCCGCGCGCCACCCGTTTCCGGCGCGTTCGTCGCGCCAAGCGCCTTGAATACCCGCGCGGTCTTGCTTTCCGGCGCCGCTCCGAGCGCATTGACAAGCACCACGGCGAGGCCCGGAGGCAATGTCACCGCCTGGACATCCTCTCCGGTACGCGACATCAATGCCGCCCGGCTCGCCAAGCAAACCGGAACGTCGGCTCCGAGTGAACGTGCGATTTCGTTCAGATCGAGCCCGGCAAGTCCCTGACCATCCGCACGACGCATCAGCCGCAGAACGGCCGCCGCGTCGGCCGAGCCGCCGCCAATGCCGCTGGCCACCGGCAGCGCCTTTTCGAGCGTGATTTCCACAGGAGCCAACCCCGGCACCCGGTTCTGGAGCGCTTGCAGAGCGACCGATACGAGATTGGGTCCGGCGATGTCGCCTCCGTAGCGTCCCGCGGATGCGACCCTGAATTCCGGCGCGTTCCGCGCTGTCAGCCGGTCGCACGCTTCCGTGGCAAACGCGACGAGGCTTCTCAACTCGTGATAGCCGTCAGGCCGCCGGCCGAGCACTTCCAGGGTCAGGTTGATTTTCGCCGGCGCGCTTTCAGCAAGGGCGGTCACGACAAGACCCATGAAATGAAGTCGGGCGCCAATGGGGCGCCCGACGGGTTGATAAAGCCTACCTCCGCCGCTCACTCGACCGTGGCGGGACCTTTGTTCTCGCTGCGACGTCTGGACGGATCGTAACGGCGAACCTCGCGCTTCTTGACCGTATTGCGAGCTTCCGCTTTCGGCGGCAATCCACGCTCGATCTTGAATTTGATCTTGTCGACCTCTTCGGGCTCCGGATTGAGCGATAGCGCCTGACCCCACTGGAAGCGGGCCTCGCGCTCACGCCCCACCTGCCAATAGCCGTCGCCCAGGTGGTCGTTGAGGGTCGGATCCTCCGGCTTGATTTCGACGGCGCGCTCCAGATAGCGCACGGCTTCCTTGTAGTTGCCCTGCTTGAAATGGGCCCAGCCGAGACTGTCGACGATGTAGCCGTCGTCAGGCTTCAGCTGCACAGCCTTCTCGATGAGCTTGGTGCCGTCTTTGAGATTTATGCCCTGGTCGATCCAGGAATAGCCGAGGTAATTGAGCACCAACGGCTGATCCGGCGCGAGCGATAGCGCCTTCTTGAGATCGGCCTCAGCAGCTGTCCAGTCCTTCATGCGCTCGTAGGCCGTGCCACGTGCGTAATAATAGCCCCAATGCCGCTTGTCGGTCTTGCCGATGATCTTGAGCGCGCGGGTGAAATAGTCGACCGCCTCGGCATACTTCTTTTGCCCGCGCATGATGTTGCCAAGCGCCTCGACCGGACGGACATCCCTCGGATTTTCCTCCGCCAATCGCTCCAAGATTGCCTTCGCCTCGTCCGTCCGCTCAAGCGAATTGAGATTGAACGCCTTTCGGATGTCGATCGCGCTCTGAAGCGCGGTACCCGGTGGAATGCGGTCGTAGGTGGCAATCGCCTCGTCGTAGCGTCGAG
>CADECN010000075.1 GCA_902825785.1 uncultured Hyphomicrobium sp.
AGGACGACGGCGACGACGAGGAGTGCAACGGCGGCGATCCGATGTTCTCGCCCTCTCAGCGCATCTGGGGTTACGAGACGCCGGACGGATCGTTCGCCCAGTTCTGCCGCGTGCAGGACCGTCAGCTGCTCGAGCGCCCCAAACATCTGACCTGGGAAGAGAGCGCTTGCTACACGCTCACGCTCGCCACCGCCTACCGCATGCTGTTCGGCCACCGTCCGCACGTCCTGCGTCCCGGTCACAATGTGCTCGTGTGGGGCGCTGCCGGCGGTCTCGGCGCGTTCGCGGTGCAGTTGTGCGCGACATCGGGCGCCAATGCCATTGGCGTCGTCTCCGAAGACGACAAGTTCGACTTCGTCCGTCAGCTTGGTGCCAAAGGCGTCATCAACCGCAAGAACTTCAATTGCTGGGGTCAGTTGCCGAAGGTGAACTCGCCCGAGTATCACGCCTGGCTGAAGGAAATGCGCAAGTTCGGCGCCGCCATTTGGGAGATCACCGGCAAGGGCGTGAACGTCGATTGCGTGTTCGAGCATCCAGGTGAATCGACCATTCCGGTTTCGGTGCAGGTCGTGAAGCGCGGCGGCATGGTTGTCATTTGCGCAGGTACGACCGGCTACAATCTCACCATGGATGCGCGCTATCTCTGGATGCACCAGAAGCGCGTGCAGGGATCGCACTTTGCCAACCTCGCGCAGGCGGCACAGGCCAACAAGCTCGTCGTTGAGCGCCGCATCGATCCGTGCATGTCGGAAGTCTTCTCTTGGGAGCAAATCCCCAAGGCCCACATGCGCATGTACCGGAACGAGCACAAGCCGGGCAACATGGCGGTGCTGGTTTCGGCCCCGACGACGGGTCTGCGCACCGTCGAAGATTGCATCGAGGCTTCGCAGCGGCGCTCGACCTGAGCGCCCTGGCGCAAGAAGCGTCTAGATATCTGCAAATTGGAAAGCAGCCGGCAGTCGCCGGCTGCTTTTTTTTTTTTTTTTTATCGCTTGTGCCAGTTGTCCGATGACTTCAATCGGTAGTTCCAAGATTTCACGCCCCGAACGGCTTTCCGCCGCCATCCCCGTCCCTTGCGATAAACTTCCAAGTCGTCCCCAGAAATTTCGACCGCGCGCCCAATCTCCGGGAGATCGATCTTCGCCAGGCTTTCGACGAAGCGCTTGCGCGCGAATTCAAGCGTTGCCTGCCGCAGCGCGGACGGATGCCGCTTGCGATAGGGGTTGCCGAGCGTCGGATTGGTGTTGATCTCGTAGACCTGCGGCGTCCCGCCAACGAGTCCGAAATCCGCGCGCCCATACTCGATGCCGGACATTTCGAAGGCCGTGCGAAGCGGCTCATGAAATGCGTTTGTGCGTACCCATCCATCGTGCGTGGCATAGACGTCGTCGCCGACGAGGCCGACCTTGCCGTACTTGACGTTCCAATTGTCTTCCGTCGCCGCGTGATCGAGCAGCACGTCGTCGCCGACGCGGAACGTCCCGAACCGCTGGAAGATGCCGGGAGCTACCGGTTCCGCGCAGTATTCAATGACGAGTTGGCCGCGTAACGGCACGCCTCTCTGTTCGAGCGCTGCAAGCTCGCGCTCCAGTTCCTCTTGTGACGAAATGAGCTCCGTCGAAGGTTTGGCGTGGTCCCATTCCGATCGGACGAAGACCGGAAAGCGTCTTGGCTTGGGAAGCCCGTCGGCGGGGTAGGCGTCGAACGCATTGAGCCCCGCTGTGTGCAGCGCACGCAAAAGAGCGAACCGCGTTTTGACTCGCGCTGGGTCATTAAGGACACGCACGCGCGGCGCGGCCGACTGCAATGCGCGGTAAGCCTCGGACGCCAATGCAAGTTCGCGGTCCGACAGCCGCTCGTGGTCGGTGAAAATGTAAGTTCCCGCCGGTAAGCGGCGACTCGCAAATAGCGTGTTGTAGTTGATTGTTGCGAAGCGGCAGCCGTTTTCGCTGGGCCAATGTGTAAGCGCTCGAAGCGTGACTTCGTAGCCACGAGTGGTGACAAAACGGATCATCCCAATGGTCCGTGATTGATTATGCACATAGGATTCGGCGGCTCTCACATCCGCCACGAGTGGTTGGGTGTAGGGTCGCCTAATAGCGTATCGCGTGAAGCGCAGACATTCTCAAACGTATTTCTGGAGACACGTCATGACCAGCACGATTGGCATGCTTGGTGGTAAGGCGCTTGCTACCCGCAGCGGTACAAAAGTCGGCAAGCCGCCTTCGCATCCCGCGACGGCACTCGGCGCCGCCGCGCTCGAAACCCGCAGCGGCACGAAAGTCGGCAAGCCGCCCCCGCGTCCTTCGACGGCACTCGGCGCCGCCGCACTCGAGACCCGCAGCGGCACGAAGGCTGGCGCAAAGCCTGTCAGCAAATAGCAGTGGGTCGCCGCGCATCACGCGCATCCCACTCCGACGATCGCACCGGAGCGCACAGGCGCTCCGGTGAGAAATTCGCAAACGTAGGCATTCGATCGCAAAAACCCTTTTGAGGCGTACCATGGTGCAAGCCGCTGCCAGGAACACCCCGAAGCGCAAGACGTCGGCTGCCAAACTCGAAGCGTTTGCGCCCGATGGCGGCCGGGCCGCCTATCTTTCGGAGCGCATGAAAGGCGAGTTCGTCCGCAGTATGCGCGACCTCTTGGATGCCTGTCGCGGCAAGGCCGAATTCGACGCGCAACGGGTCACCGCTGGACTCGACGTGTTCGGCAATCTGCGCAACCCGTCGGCCGCCACGTATACCGCCTATTTCGATCTGCTTCAGGCCGTTCAGCAGGAAGACTGGGCGTCGTGCGAAAGTCTACTCGCCGAATTTGCGAACCCTCAGTTTGCACCTGCCCGGATGACCTACCGCCGCTGGGGTGGCATCGACGAAGTTACCGCCGAGCGTTACCTCCGCTATGTGAAGATCGACCCGACAACCGAAATCGACTTCATGGAGCTTTCGGAACGCGAGTTCGCCGATACCTGCGAGCGCGCCGATCAGGCCTTTGCGATCTTCGACAAGGCGGCACCCGAGATTTCGGCCGAGATCCGCTGCCTCATCAATGACCTCGTTTTCGTCGGCAGCAATCCGGACAGCGCGCTCGAATTCCACGGCGCCACCAGCGTTTTCTCTTGGGGTGCGCTCTTTCTCAATGCACCCAAGCACGAAACCGTCGTCGACATGATCGATGGCCTCTCGCACGAGAGCGCCCACGCCCACCTGTTCGGGCTTTCGCTTGGCGATGCCTTCGTGACCAACCCGCCCGACGAGTTGCATCCTTCACCGCTGCGGGACGATCCGCGCCCACTCGACGGCACCTTCCACGCAACCTTTGTGTCGGCGCGTATGCACTACGCCCACGACAAGGTTCTGGCGTCCGATTTGCTCGACGCCGAAAACCGCGGGCGCGCGATCAGGGCGCGGGCCGAGGCCGTTCGTGCTTTCCAAGACGGGCTCGCTGTCATTGATGCGCACGCCAATCTGACGCCGCTCGGCGAGGCCGTGATGGCGGAAACGCGCGCGTACATGGCTCGCGCAAACGGCTAACTCACGCCGACAAGACTGACGCTCTGACGTCAGCTCGGCGAGCCGTACTGCACCGCCTTGCGTTCGGCGTGCTCGCGGCGCATCCGCTTCACTTCCATGATGCCACGATTGAGTTCTGCGCCGAGCAGAATGGCAATCGCGGTGAACTGGAAGAAGATCATCGCCACCATCAGCTGCGACAGACCAGCGTAGAACAGAGAATAGTTTGTGATCGCGAGGTACTGCGACCACAGCGCCGCGAGCGCCAGCCAGAGCGCGATCGAGAGCGCAATGCCGGGCCATACGTCGGCGAGCCGCCGGCGACCGGCTGCGAGCCACAGGTGAAAGGCGACGAGCTGCGCCGCGATCACGAGGCCGGCTAGCGCATAGCGCACACCCGGTCCCAGCCAGCTCGAGTCGAACAGTGTTTTCGCGAAATCGGATTGAAACTGCGACGCGATTACCGAACCGATGACGCTCGGCCCGAACACGACCGTCCACGTCAGGACGAGCGTCGTGATCGCGCTCACGAACACGAACATCATGCTGATGAACAGGCAAAGCGGATAGGCACGCGTTTCCTGCACGCGATAGGCGCCGTTAAGCGCGGCGCGCATCGTCTCGATCGCGCTCGTTGCGAAAAAGAGCGCGAGGAACCCGGAGAGCGTCAGCAGGTCGATGCGGCTTGACCCCATGATCGCGACGATCTCGGGCGCGAGCCCTTTGGCGACCGGTTCCGGCAGAATTTCGAACAGCTGCGTGACGGCGCGCTCAGCCAGAATGCGCCCGCCGAAAACGCCGGACAGCGCGCCAAGGAAAATGCAGAACGGGAACAACGAGACGACGAACGAGAATGCCACCGCGCCCGCCATCGCGAAGCCCGAGTGCTCGTAGAGGCGGTAGGTGGCCTCCAAAATCGAACGCCAGCGCTTCATCCCTCAGTCCATTATGCGATGGCCATGAGCTGGCCGGCGCGGAACCTAGTCGCTCGCGCCTCCGTGGTCTACTGCGGCGCGCGGGCGCGAGGCTGCAATACCATCGTGCCGTCATCGCGGCACCCGGAGTCATGTGTTCAGCACATTGGCGGTTAACGCGCCGGGGCCGTTCCGGGCGTCCCCAAAGGCCTCTTTTAGATGGTCGCCAACCCCAGTGCGGTCGGCACAACTCGTTGCTTTGTCGAGGCTTGTTCGCGCGCAAAAGTCGCGTGGCGCCGGTTGCTTACGCGCTCCATAAGGCTAATGTCCAATCCCACAATCGGCCCATGGCGCTCTGCGCCGGCCCATTTCATCTTCCCGGGAGAAATTCATGTCCGTCGCCCCGCTGAAAGCCGCGTCCGGCCTCCTTGACTCCGCTGACGCCTTGATCGGCCGTTGCGGCGAGGCCGTCGCCGCCGCCGACCGAATCCTGCAGAGCGCCAAGGCCGGCGTCCGCGTGAAAATCCAGGAAGCCGGCGGCATCGACAACGCTCAGCATGTGGCCCACGGGCTGGCTTGGCTCGCGACCACGGTCGAAGGTCTGCGCCAGTTGCATGACTGGGCGTCGCGGCTCAAGGATGAGGGGCGCCTGCACGACTTCGAACAGCTGATCCTGGCAGCCGGGTTTGCGGAGTACCTCGCCCAGATTGCGGGCGGCATCCCGATGAGCCAGGTAGAGATCATCCGCCCCGAGGCGCTCGGCGTCACGAAGACAGACATCCGCCGCTACGAGGATTCCGTCGCCGACCTTATTGCCGAGGGCGGCTCGGAAACGGTCAAGGCCCGTCTGGCCGAGTTGATCGCCGCCCAGCCCGACGCCATGACGTTCGGTGATACCGGCCTCGACGAGATCCACGCCGAAATTCAGAACACGATGCGGCGCTTCGGGCTCGATGAAGTGATCCCCTACGCCCACGAATGGCATTTGGAAAACGTCTATATCCCGCTCGAGGTCCTATCCAAACTGGCCGAGATCGGCGTCTTCGGTTTGGCGCTGCCGGAGGAATTTGGCGGGTCGGGTCTTGGCAAGGAAGCGATGTGCGTCGCCTCCGAGGAACTGTCTCGCGCGTATATCGGCGTCGGCTCGCTCGGCACCCGCGCCGAGATCGCCGGTGAACTGATCCTGCACAGCGGCACGGCCGAACAGAAGCAGAAGTATCTGCCGAAGATTGCGACCGGCGAAATGCTGCCCACCGCGGTCTTCACCGAACCCAACACCGGTTCCGATCTCGCGTCCTTGAAAACGCGCGCGGTGAAAGATGGCGACGTCTACAAGATCACCGGCCAGAAGACGTGGATTACGCATCCCGTGCGCGCCGACGTGATGACCGTGCTCGCCCGCACCAACCCGAATGAGCCCGGCTACAAGGGCCTCTCGATGTTCCTGTGCGAGAAGCCGCGCGGGAGTGACGAAGACCCGTTCCCGGCCACTGGCATGACTGGCGGCGAGATCGAAGTGCTGGGCTATCGCGGCATGAAGGAGTACGACATCTCCTTCGACGGTTTCGAAGTACCGGCAGAAAATCTTCTGGGCGGCGTCGAAGGCCAGGGCTTCAAGTCGCTGATGGCCACGTTCGAGGGCGCCCGCATCCAGACGGCGGCGCGCGCGGTCGGCGTCGCACAGTGCGCCATGGATCTGGGCCTCAAATACGCGCTTGATCGTGTGCAGTTCGGCAAGCCGATCTATTCCTTCCCGCGTGTGCGCAACAAGGTCGTGATGATGGCGGTCGAAACGATGATCGCGCGCCAACTCACATACTTCTCCGCGCGCCAGAAGGATCAGGGCCGCCGCTGCGACCTCGAAGCCGGCATGGCCAAGCTGCTCGGCGCCCGCGTCGCCTGGGCCAACGCCGACAATGCGCTGCAGATTCATGGCGGCAACGGCTTCGCACTCGAATATCCGATCAGCCGCGTACTGTGCGACGCCCGCATTCTGAACATCTTCGAAGGCGCTGCCGAAATCCAGGCGCAGGTGATCGCGCGCCGCCTGCTCGAAGGCGCGAATTAGAACGGCTTCACGCCAGGAAAGAACGCCATGCTAAATCGATTGATGCGGGTCGCGGCATTCCTTCCGCTTCTGGTTTCGGGATCAGGTATGGCAGCGGACACCGGACCTCTCGTCGCCAACTGGAAGGCGTTCGAACTCGACGGCAAGTTGGTTGATGGCCCGACACTCGACTATGCCGAGGACAAGGTAACGGGCCACGCCGGCTGCAACCGCTTTTTTGGCCCCATCGCAATCACCGGCGACGACAAGGTCAAGATCGGGCCGCTCGGCGCGACGCGCATGTTCTGCGATGGCAAGATGGATCTGGAACGCAGCTATCTCGCGGCCCTACAGGGCGCGACGGCATTCTCACTCGATGATGGCGTTCTGACCCTCAAAGGTGAAGGCGGAGAAGCGCTCGCCCGGTTCAAGAAATGAATGCGCAGCCGCGCGTCGTCTCTCTCATCGCAAGCGCGACCGAAATCGTGCACGCTCTTGACGCCGGAGACATGCAAGTCGCCCGCTCGCATGAATGCGACTGGCCAGAGCAAGTCCTCACCCTTCCGCAGCTGACGCGCCCGAAGTTCAAGGTCGAAGGTTCGAGCCGCCAGATTGACACCGCCGTCAAATCCCTCGTCGAGCAGGGTCTCGCCGTCTACGAGGTCGATGCATCGGGATTGAAGTCGATCGCGCCGGACGTGATCCTGACCCAGGACCAATGCGAGGTCTGCGCCGTTTCGCTCGCCGACGTCGAGCGCGCTGTCGCAACGTGGACGGAGTGCCGCGCCAACGTCGTATCGCTTCGTCCCCATACGCTTGCTGACATCTACGCCGACAACCAACGCATCGCCGACGCCCTCGGTATTCCAACAGCCGGAATTGCGCTCAATACGCGTATGCAAGACCGGTTCAAGGCGTTGAAGTCCGCGACGACCGGCCTGCCAAAACCGCGGCTCGCCTTTATCGAATGGATCGATCCGCCGATGTCAGGCGGCCACTGGATGCCGGAACTCATCGACGTTGCCGGTGCCATAAACCTGTTCGGCGAACACGGTGCTCAGTCGCCCTGGATCACGCTCGCCGACGTCGCGGCCGCCGATCCGGATGTCATCCTCGTCGCCCCCTGCGGCTATGACATCGCCACGACGCGAGCCGAAATGCCCGTGCTCGACGAAAATTCGCTTTGGCAATCCTTGCGCGCCGTGCGCGACGGCCGGGTTCATGTGGCCGACGGCAACGCCTTCTTCAATCGCCCGGGACCAAGGCTGGTCGAGAGCGCCGAGATCCTCGCCGAGATTCTCCATCCCGGCCGCTTGTGTTACGGCCACCTCGGCGTCAACGTTGTGTCGCACACGCACCCCATCCCTCACGCTCAGTCAGTACGATGACTCGAAATATTCTGATCACAGGATGCTCGTCCGGCATCGGACTAGACGCCGCGCAAACTATGAAGAAGCGCGGCTGGCGCGTCATCGCGACCGCGCGCAAACCCGAGGACCTGGCGCGGCTGAAGAACGAGGTCGGCGTCGAGGCGCTGCACCTGGAACTCTCAGATCCCCATTCGATTGCCACCTGCGCGGTTCGCACTCTGGAACTGACCGGTGGCGATATCGACGCCGTATTCAACAATGCCGCCCACGGCCAGCCGAGCGCCGTCGAAGACCTGACGCCCGACCTTTTGCGCCATCAACTCGAAGTCAATCTGATCGGCACGCATGATCTGACCCGCCGGTTCATTCCGGCCATGCGCCGCCGCGGCCACGGCCGTATCGTGCAGTGTTCGTCGATCCTGGGCTTCGTCTCGACTCACTACCGCGGCGCTTACTGCAGCTCGAAGTTCGCGCTGGAAGCGCTGAGCGGCGCGTTGCGTCAGGAACTGTACGGAACCGGCATCTGGGTCTCGGTCATAAACCCAGGCCCGATCCGCTCGCGCTTCGTCGAAAATTCGATGAGGCTCTTTATCGCCAACATCGACATCGAGAATTCACCGCACAGAGAGGCCTATCAGGCGCGCCTCGACATGCTGAAAACCGGTGGCCAGTCTTTCTTTAAGCTCGGCCCCGAAGCCGTCACCGCCAAGCTCATTCACGCGGTTGAAAGTACGCGCCCGCACCGCTCCTACTACGTCACGACCCCGACCTACCTCGCCGAGGTCTTCCGCCGCTTCTTGCCGCGCGCGATGACCGAATACATGGCGCGCAAGTTCTAGCGCCGCACCGCTCACTCCGGCCAGTTGACGTGCGCCGAGAGCGCGGCTTGCCACGCCAGCGCTTTTTCGGCCAGCGGGCGCACGTACGTCGGGCTCGTTGACGGCAGAACCAGGAAGGATATGTGCGCAAACGTCTCGTCAGCGCGGCGCGTCACGTGCTGCCGGAACAGGCTTGCCGCCCTCTGCCCGTTGAAAGCGACGTGGCGAATGTCCGGATGTCGGCCGAACAGTTTGGTAAGCGCGTTCGCCTTCGCATCCGTGATGCTCGAATCGAGGCTGCCGTTGCGCCGCGCGCTCCCCAGCACATCCCAAACGCCAACGCCGCGTGCCAGCAGCAGCCGGCAGCGATCCTCATAGGATGGCGGCATGGGCGCGCCCAGCACGGCCGACATCACCGGCCAGAAATGATTGCGCGGATGTCCGTAGTATTGCCGCAGCCGCAACGATTCCTCACCCGGTAGCGTGCCGAGGATCAGGATGCGCGAGCGCGCGTCGACGATGGGCGGCAGGCAGCGCTTGCGCATGACATTCATGCCCGATGGTAGGGGTGCCCGGATAGAATCGTCGCCGCGCGGTAAAGCTGCTCGGCCAGCACGACACGCGCCAGGCCGTGCGGCAAGGTCAGGGGCCCGAGCGACAAACGCATGTCGCAGGCGCGCAGCACCTCCTCGCCGTGTCCGTCGGCGCCACCGATCAGAAACGCACAAGTCTTCGCGCCGCCGTCGGCATACTTGGCGAGCACCTTGGCGAACGCTTCGCTTGAGAGCGATCGTCCCTCGACATCGAGCGCAATTCTGATGCTCGCCCCGTCGCAGGCCTTCATGACGCGCGCGGCCTCGTCGCTGCGACGCTCGCTGCTTTGCGCTGCCCGGCTTTCGTTGAGTTCGCGTGTCTCGATAGGGCCAAGTCCGGACGGCTTGCCGGCCACCGCGAGCCGCTTCTCGTAGCGCGCGATCATCGCGCGCTCTTCGCTATCCTTGAGCTTGCCGACGGCAATGATGAGCAGACGCATGGATTGCCTTCGCGCCGCCGGCGCGAGATGCTGCCGGGCGTCGGCGGATAGCGTTAGTGCTGCGACGTATCTGACGCCTTCGCGTCCGGCGGGATCTCAGCCTGCCACATCTTCTCGAGGTTATAGAATTCGCGTACCTCAGGCCGGAAAACGTGGACGATGATGTCGCCGGTATCGATCAGCACCCAGTCGCAGGCATTCATGCCTTCGACACGGACCTGCCTCCCGTCCTGCGCTTTGATCTTCTCGCGCAATTGCTCGGCAATCGCCGCGACGTGCCGGTCATTCCGGCCGGACGCAACGACCATGTAGTCGCCGAGCGATGACTTGCCTTCGAGAGGGATTGTGACGACGGCCTCGGCCTTGGATTCGTCCAGCCAGTGGACAATCTGGTCGAGGAGTGCGGCCGAAGCCGGCGCCTTGGCGGCGGGCTTGGCGGAAGAGGTGCCCGTATGAGCATCCCCGGCGGTCGGTCGGATCAAGCGGTGAGCTTCCTTCGCTGGTTGAGCCCGCAAGGCCGTGAGCCGGACGATCCCGGCACGGACCAAATCATACCGGCGAGCCACGCCGGCCGCAACGGAATTAAGATATGGGGCAGTCGTAAAAGTGAAATAAAAAACAATGCGTTATGCGTTAATCTCAGGTTTCAGCGCTTGCCGTCACGCAATTTGGTGGATGATAGGTCTGACAGCCGGGTCGTGAGGAATACCCAGGCCGGCGCCTGCCGCGTCGCAAGCGAGGCGGCCTCGGACTCCGGTTGCCGGCACGATGCGAGCGCCGCGGCGGCCGGACTTGCCAGCGCCTTGAGCCGCCAACCCGGCCGGTCGACCACGGCAATTGGCATGGTGCGGGCGATGCTGCGCCAGTGCTGCCAGCGGTCGAAAGAAGCGAGATTGTCGGCCCCCATCACCCAGACGAAGCGCACGCCGGAATACCGTCTCTTCAAGAACGCGAGGGTGGCGGCCGTGTAGGGTGTTCCAAGTTCCCGCTCAAAGCTCGTGACCTTCATGCGCGGCCCACGCGCGTAGCGGCGCGTTGCCGCCATACGGTCGGCCAGCGGGGGCAGCCCGCCATTGGCCTTGAGCGGATTGCCCGGCGTTACCAGCCACCATAACTGATCGAGCCGCAGCCGCTTCACTGCGGTCTCCGCGACGATGCGGTGTCCGTCGTGCGGCGGGTTGAACGAACCACCCATGACGCCGATGCGCTGGCCCTGCAGCGCGAGCGGCGCCTTGACGCGAAGCGAGCCGAAAGTTTTCCGGGAACCGATCTTCGCCAACTGGAACGCCGCCTCGCTCAATCCGGCTTCTAAACGGGCCGGATCTGGCCGTTGCCGCGCACCTTGTACTTGAAGCTCGTCAACTGCTCGACGCCGACGGGACCGCGTGCATGCATTTTGCCCGTCGCAATACCGATCTCGGCCCCGAAGCCGAACTCGCCGCCGTCGGCAAACTGCGTCGAGGCGTTGACGAGAACGATCGCGGAATCGACCTCGTTGAGGAAGCGTTCCGCCGCTTCCGGATTTTCCGTGATGATCGCGTCGGTGTGCTGTGAGCCGTATTTCGCGACGTGGTCGATGGCCGCGCCGACGCCGTCCACCTCTTTGACCGCGATGATGCTTTCGAGGAATTCCTTGCCCCAGTCTTCGGCAGATGCAGGCTTGACGCGATCGTCGGCGCGCTGGGCGGCCGCATCGCCGCGCACTTCGCAACCGGCGTCGAGTAAGGCTTTGACGAGAGCCGGCAGGAACAACGTCGGCGCGGCGCTATCGACAAGCAGGCATTCCGTGGCGCCGCAGATGCCCGTGCGCCGCATCTTGGCGTTGATCACGACGGAGACGGCGGTATCCAGGTTCGCATCCTTGTCGACGTAGGTATGACAGATGCCTTCCAGGTGCGCGAAGACGGGTACGCGCGCTTCGTCCTGCACGCGCTGAACAAGGCTCTTGCCGCCGCGCGGAACGATGACATCGATCGCGCCATCAAGGCCGCGCAGCATCAGTCCGACCGCGTCACGATCCGTCGTCGGCACGAGCTGGATCGCCGCTTCGGGCAGCCCGGCGGCCTTCAGCCCGTCAACCAGACAGGCATGAATCGCGATGCTGGAATGGTGGCTTTCCGAGCCGCCGCGCAGGATCGCCGCATTGCCGGCCTTCAGGCAAAGCGCGCCCGCGTCCGCCGTTACGTTGGGGCGGCTTTCGTAGATGATGCCGATCGTGCCGAGCGGCACGCGCACGCGCTGGAACCTGAGCCCGTTCGGCCGCGTCCATTCGGCCAGAACCGTCCCGACCGGATCGGCGAGCGCCGCGATATCTTCAAGGCCTTTTGCCATCGACGCGACGCGCTTTTCGTCGAGCATCAGCCTGTCGACGAACGCTACCGGACGGCCGGCGTCTTTGGCAGCGGCAATATCCTTGGCATTTGCGGCAAGGATCGTCGGGGTCGCGGCACGAAGCGCCTCAGCCGCCGCCAGAAGCGCGGCATTTTTTTGCTCGTTCGTGGCAATCGAAAGCGCGCGGCTCGCAGCCTTGGCGGCCTGACCGATGCCGTACATGAGCGCGGCGGTTTCAGAATTGCTAACCCGTTCCGGCTTGTTCATGGCGTCCTTCGGATCAATTCAATTGCCGTGGCGGCGATCATTTGCGCGACGGCGCGACAGTCAGCGCCAGATCGTCCCGGTGTATGAGCGTATCGCGCCCTTCATAGCCGAGGATTTCGGCGATCTCGCTCGACCGTTTTCCGATAATACGCTGGGCTTCCGCCGTCGCATAGGCAATTAGCCCGCGACCAAGCTCACGGCCATCGGCGGCGCGAATGATGACGGCATCGCCCCTGTCGAAGCTGCCTTCGACGCGCGTGACGCCGGCCGGCAGCAGGCTTTTGCCCGACAGCAGCGCGCGTTCCGCGCCCGCATCCAGAAACACCTGCCCCGCCGGCACGAGTTGGCCGGATATCCAGCGCTTCTTGGCCGTCACCGGATCGGACTTGGCGATGAACCAGGTCACCTTGGCGCCTTCGGAAATCGCCCGCAGCGGGTTCATGATGCGCCCGGTTGTGATCACCATGTCGATGCCCGACGCGAGCGCGATCTTCCCTGCCTCCACCTTTGTCTTCATGCCGCCTTTCGACAGTTCGGTCCCGGCGTCGCCCGCCATGGCTTCGATCTGCGGTGTGATCTCGGTCACGAGCGGGATGTGCTGCGCGTTCGGGTTGTCGTTCGGAGGCGCCGTGTAAAGCCCGTCGATGTCGGACAGCAGTACGAGGCAATCGGCTGACGCCATCGACGCGACGCGTGCCGAAAGCCGGTCGTTATCGCCGTAGCGGATTTCCGTTGTCGCAACCGTGTCGTTCTCGTTGACGACCGGGATTGCCTTGAGCGAGAGCAGAACTTCGATCGTGTGGCGCGCATTCAGATAGCGCCGGCGCTGCTCGGTATCGCCGAGCGTCAGCAGCACCTGCGCAGCTGTCAGTCCGCGCGCCGCCGCG